>JBAZGP010000001.1:0-41558 GCA_041652835.1 Lutibacter sp.
AATACCGCCGATTTTGCTTTTACGCTCGATGATTCTAAGTTTTTAGACATTTCAACCCTAAATGAAAACACTTATTTTACGTTGCAATTGGTTATTAAATACTATGATTTTTACGATGGCGTTCAGCAAACTGAAACCTTAAATTACAAACTACCGCTTTTTAATAAAAAACGCATTTTTAGTGTTGGAGAAATTATTCACAGAAATTTAAGCAGCATTTCCGTTTTAAATTCTCAGCAATTGCAATATAAAACGGCCTTGGTTGATATTACGATTAAAGAATATGATTTTTTGGATCCAGAAACGGTTATTTCTTCTGAAGAAATGCTGGCAATTAAATTTATTGCAGGGCCGTTACCTGTTTTAATTGATGCCAATAAAGCATTATTATCGGTAAATGCCAATGCTTCAAGAGTTACGCCTATTGGCTATATTTCTGTAAATTTTTTATTGCCGCTTGGTGATTATACTTTTGAAATTTCAAAAAATGGTGTTGTTGTTTTTTCTGAAATTATAAGTGCCACAATTACCGACAATGTTTTTACAAAAACTTTAAAAGTTTCATTGTACAACGCATTACCGGGCGACATTTTTACAATGGCAATTAATGGTACTGTTATTTCCAAAACCATTGAAATCAATGACTACCAACTGTTTTCAAACACTATTTTGTTTGTAAATGAATTCAAGTTATTGGAATCGTTGGAGTGTACCGGTGATTTTTCTTTTCCTGGTGATTATGATCAAATTACTCATAAATACAAACGCAATTTAATTGAGATTTTAGAAATAATTCGCACTAAAAAAGAAGATAATTTTAAAGTGGATACAGGTTGGGTTTTAGAAACCGACGGTATTTCAATTGACAGTTTGCTCCTGGGTAAAAAAGCTTGGTTATTAAAAGAATCAAATAAAGTGGCTGAATTGGTTCCAATTTCTAAAAAAAACACCGCCATTGACAGCAAAAGAGAATCTTTTCAGTATGATTTAGAGTTTAAAATTAATTCAACTTACAATGCACAAAATTATATATTCTAGTTATGAATTAGATTTAACCCCTTTTAAAATTACAACGGTAGAGGAAAATCATTGGTTTAGCGACCAGTTTTTTACAAAATATTCTTTTCCTTTTGACATTAAATTAATTGAAGCTTTAATTAAAGTTTTCGGTAATTTATTGGATGATAACAATGTGGTGTTAGAAACTTATTTTGAAGTTTTATATGTCGAAGGCAATAAAATTGAAACGGCTATTTTAGAAATAAATTCACAAAAAGGTTTAATTCTAAATGCTAAAATTCGTTATGGTTTTGATGAATTGCCAAACTGGAATAAAAAGTTAGCGGAACTGCCTTTGGAAGTAACTGCAATTACAGATATTTACGCACACGCCAAAACCATTATTCCGCAAACGTGGCCAGCGGTAAATTATAACTATCCGCAAATTCATACCGATAAATACGATACTAATGAAGTTACCTGGGCTAATTTTAAAAAGATTATTAATAATTATGATGGTACTAATTTTTTAGCCAATGTCTATAATGAATTTTATAAAGTAAATAGCAATATAATACAACCGTTACCTTACTTTCTGCATATTTTAACAGTTCTATTTGCTGATGCTGGCTATACATTAAAGGGAAATGTAACTACCAATGTCAACTTTAAAAAGCTATGCTTGTTTTCTGATATAGATTATTTTAAAAATATCAATGGAAATTCTCAAACCTTGGTGTTAAAATCATCAGAATATACGCATATAGATAGTGATGGATTTTATAATTATGCTTTTCAAATTACACTTAATAAAAATTCAGGTTATAGAGTTACTGGTAAGGTAATCTTTAATAATTTCTTTTCGGGGACTTTTTATCCATCAGAAATTTTAATAATGTATAGAAACCAAGCTATATTTGGAAGAGTTGCCGTTTCTAATAGTGGGTTGACTGAATATAATTTAGATGCATCTTTTGTAACTATGGATGATGATAATAGTCATACAATTGATATAACTGCAAAAATGTTATTGTTTTCAGAAGAAACGGAAATTTTAGACATTTCAATTCAAAGAGTATCTTTAATTAATATAGATGGTTTTGAAGCTCCTGTAGTTCCTGAAATATCTGAAATAAAATTATATAACGAAGTAGATTTAACCAAAGTAGTGCCTGATATTACGGGAGGAACATTCGTTTCCGCCTTAAAAAATTGGTACAATATAGATCTTACCATATTAGGCAAAGATATTTATATGAATTTCATTGAAAATGAAATTAATTACAATGATGCGGAAGATTTAAGCAATTTTGAAGTTTTAGAGCCTGCAAAAACATTCAACAATGATGTTTCCTTTTTGCTAAAATTTGCCGATGTAGATTCTGAAGCGTATAAATATGATGTAATATTTCAAAACAAAGCCGGATTTGAAGTATCTGACAAAAATGTAAACAAACAAACCAATACAATCACTATTGATGCCCTGCCATTGCCTCAAAAATATGCGGAAGGTGTGGAAACTGCCTTTGCTTTTGACCATGGTGGAAACAATAAAATTTATGCGGTACTTTATGATGGTTTAAATGCTGCCGGGTTAAATTTAACTGATGACATTACGCCTATTCTTATTCCTGCGGTACATCATAACCATTATAAAAAATGGTTTAATTTTAGAATTAATGCCATTAATTATGACTGGACATTTAAAATGTTTTCAGAAAAATTAGAAAAAATCAAAAAGAAAGTTTGGGCTTATGGCCGTTATCATGTTGTTAAAAGTATGAGTAAAACTCAAATAGATGAAGATTTATACGAGGTAGATATTGAAACCCACAGTATGCCTTAATTCAAAAATTTAACAGATGATTTTTGTATATTTTTATCGGCAACTTTCAAATCTTTAGGCGTGTATGTGTCAGTTTGTGCAGAACTGTAATGCCTTGCCTGATCTCTAACCGAAATTAAAGGAACTCCTGCACGCAACAAATCAGTAATGCCACTATCTTTAAGGCTATACCAATCAATATTTTTATTAATTGCCAGTTCCGTTCTCATTCGCGCCCAGCTTTTAGTAATTCTATCCGGATGAATAGGTCTAAAGAGTTTATCACCTCTAAAATTTGCGGAAGTTTGCCCTATAGAAGTATAAAAAAATTCTTTAGTAACATCTTGTTTTTCAGCAAATTGCTTAATTCTTTCTTTTATGGCCGAAACTTTATTCACTTTTATTTGTGTATATGAAACTTTATTCTCTATATTTACATTATTAAAAAAACAATTACTGTTAGCAAGTTAACAATTTATTAAACACCAACAAAACATAGATTTCTATGATATCAACCGAAGAAAAATTAAAGTTTAAAATGATTTTGGGACATAGATATGTATCCCAAATTAAGGAAGTATTAAACGAACGCAATATTATTGACGGTTCGGGTAAGGCTTATAGTGATGGAATGATTAGACAGGTTTTTAACGGGAATTCTGAAAACTTCGAAATTGAATCTGCAATTATTGAAGCCGCTAAAAGGCAGAAAGAATTTATATCAAATCTAAAAAAACAAAAAAACACAATTTTAAAATAAAGCGTATGAAAGCAATTGAATTTATTTATCAGGAAAACGCCATTCATTTTTTAGTGAATCCTAAAAATGACAATGTAATGATAAACGCCACAGAAATGGCAAAAGCATTTAATAAAAGAGTTGAAGATTTTAAAAGATTAGATGGTACTTCCATTTTTATTGAAGCACTTTTGAAGTCAGAAAATAGCAAGTTTGAACACGCAGATGTGCGTGAACAACTTACCGAAAAAGATTCAGAAAACAGCAAATTTGAACCCTCACATGTGAGGGAACAACTTACCGAAAAAGATGTTATTTATGGAACCAATAAAGCCACTTTTATGCACAGGAAATTGGCGATGTATTTTGCATTTTGGTTAGATGTTGATTTCCAAATTTGGATTATTGATACAATTGATGATATTTTATTTGGAAACTACAAACAACACGATCAGGCAGTAATCGAAAATTTAAAGTTTGAAAAAGAACTTGAAGATGTAGAAGTTGAACTTTATAACAATCCTTTGTTTGTAAAATATCAAAATATCAATTTACTTATCAAAACTACAAACGCTGAAAAGCGCAAAGCTTTAAAAGCACAAATAAATCAAATTAAGTTAGATTTTTCAAACAGTGATAAATCTACTTCACAATAGTAGGGTATCGAAACATTTTAAAAATCTTTGGTAGTATGGAGGGTTAAAACTACCATCTTTTTCATAGCAATTTTCTACTCTCGTTAAGAGATTTTCGAGAGTAGTTTTTTTAAAACAACAAACAAAATGAAAAACGATTTAAAAGCATTTTTACTGGCCGTTTTACTTTTAGCATTGGCCTTTATTATTCAATACACACAAATACTAGACTAAAATGAAACGTACATTTTTATTTGCACGCATTGCCGGGGTAATTTTTAACGGGTATTTATATTTTGGGATGGATTTAGATTTCCTGAGTTGTCTTATATCAACTTTAATAGTTTTTGCAATTACGGCCCCCGAGAAAAAAAATAAACCCGAAGCGGACACTTCAGGTTTGTAAAATCACTAATCACTAAAATTTACAACTATGATTAACAATTTCAACAAAAGTAGCAATTACTTACAACTAGACCAAATTGTTGCAGGCGTTATGCCAAACGATTCTAACATTGAATTTGTGGGCATAAAAAAAACCAAGCAAGTATTATGGCTTCAAAATGGAAGCAATCATTATTTTTCCGATTTGCCAAGTGAATATTTGCAATTAATTAAAGAGGAATATTTAAAATGGCCTAAGGCCATAGCCTTTTTAAGCAATATTACATCTTCGTTTCCCCGGCAATTAGAACTATTTACTTACTATATGTATGGCAATTTGGATACAAGGCCAGATATAGCCAATGGTAAATTATCGTTTCCTGATAATTTTAGAGATACCCGAAATTGCCCTAGCCTTCTTTGGAACTGCAAAAACATAACAATTGATGGCTACGTGCTTGATCAAAGGGAACTGTTAATTACCGATATGTTTTTTGATGATGTTCCGGATAAAACAATTGCCAGGGCGCTAAACATTTCTGAATCTTATTTAAATGACATTAAAAGTAAAATGTATCGCAATACAGGCGTGCAAACTAAGGTTGCCTACATGAGAAAAGCAATTCAACAACAAGCGGTTTAGTTATGGAAAAATCCAAAATAGTGCTAGGTCGTATAATTTTTATACCTGAATTCACCGGAACTGAACAAGTTGAATTCAATGAATTAATGAGTTTATATAATTCATTAGGTAAAACTAAAAAAACCGAATTATGAAAAACCAAATTCACCGCAAAATTGACATTCAAATTGATTCCAGTTTAAAAATTGAATTATTAGCTGATAGGTTTATAAAAGAACTCAAAAAGGCAGGTTACACACCTTTTGAAATGGTAAGAGTTTTAAAAATGGCCAGATTAAAATATGAATACTTAAAATATAAAAATATGTCAAAATTTCTTTTAACAATAAACCAATTACAAGAGCAATCAGATAAATATCAGGCGCAATTAGCCGCTTTAGAAATAGATGAGAGTTATAAAGATTTTGAAGAAAACCGAACGCTTTTAAGAACTTTTTATAAGGAAAAAATTTCTGAGTTTACTGCCGAAATAAACAAGTTTAAAGCGGTTGAAAATGTGTAAAAAACAACAAAATCGCAGGTATCAATTGCATCAGTCCATTAAAAACAATTTTGAATATGATGTAAAAACGAAGCTTGTTAAACTTCCGCATAATTTTTCAGAAGATCACTATTCTAAAAAAATAGTAAACGCTTTAAAAGAACTTCAAAAAATGAATTACTCACTCCAAATTTCTATTTGTTAATGTATACCAAAGAATCTATTGATAAAGTAAGAGATACCGATATAGTACAAACAATAATGAAGTACGTTGAACTTAAAAAAAGCGGTTCGGGGTACGAGGGTTTTTCGCCATTTGTTGCTGAAAAAACACCAAGTTTTAAAGTTTCACAATCCAAACAAATATTTAAATGCTTTAGTTCAGGCAAAGGTGGCGATGCCATATCCTTTATTGAAGCGCATGAGAAAGTTAACTTTTATGAAGCTATTGAAATAATTGCAAAAATTCATTCCATTTCTTTGGAACGTGTTCAGGAAACTGAAGTGGCCAAGCGCTCACGTATTGTCATTGAAACAATGGAAGAATTTTCCACAAAAGTAGCTTCAATTTACCGAAACAATTTTTTCACATTAGAACCAACGCACTGGGCAAAAGAAATGATTAATGTTGAGCGTGGTTTTAGTGATGAAATACAAATTGACTTTCAAATTGGATATGGATTGCTTGAAAATCAAATCACAAATTACAGTCAGGAAACTGGAAACTTTGAAAATGCCAAAAAATTAGGATTGGTAAACACCAAAGAATCTTCAACCTATGATGTTTTTAAAAAGCGTGTCATTTTCCCAATTCATAACCATAGAGGTAAAGTTGTTGGTTTTGGCGGCCGACGCTCAAATGATGAAGCTGATGCAAATTATGCCAAATATTTAAATTCAAAAGAATCGGATATTTTCGATAAATCTTCCATATTATACGGTTTATGGCAAGCTAAAGAAGCTATTAACAGAAAAGGATTTGCCATTTTAACAGAAGGTTATACCGATGTTATTGCGATGCATCAGCATTTTTGCGACAATACCGTTGCATCCATGGGGACGGCTTTAACCGAACAACACTTAAAATTATTGGGCAGATATTGCAAACACATTGTTGTTTTGCGTGATGCCGATAAGCCCGGACAAGCTGCTGCCGAAAAAGACCTAAATGCTGGATTAGATAATGGGTTTACTATAGATGTATGCAGTTTGCCACTGGGCGAAGATCCAGACAGTTTTTGCCGAAAAGAAAAGGATGTTGAAGCGTGGATTGATCAAAATAAAAAAGACGGAATTTATTGGATTACGGAATTGCTTTTTTCTGAAGAAAACATTGTACGTGATAATTATCAGCGTGAAGTTGATGATCTAAATGAATCTTTAAAAATTAATGTAAAAGCGTTAGAAGCTGATATTGTTTCTGTTGATGATTTAGAAGATGTCGCCGAAATTAAACAGGCAAAACTTCATAATAAAACAGTTTTGGCCGATGTTGAACGCTTTAAAAAAGACCATTTGCAAGAAGTGAAAAACCTTGTAAAAATTGATGTCCGCAAAAAATCTGCGGCACTTAAAAAAATATGTGAAATCCTGTTTAAAATTAAACGCGAAGCCGTAAGGTTCGAATATATTAAAGAGGTTTCGAAAATTACAGAATATACGCCCGGCACTATAAAACTTGAAATAGGAAATCTAGAAAAAGAAGCAACCGAAAAACGCATTAATGATACCGGAAAATTTAAATCTTCAAAAAAGAATTTACCAAAAGGTGCCGACCCTGAAGAATATAATGAGTTTGGTTTTGTATCCATAAAAGGCTCATATCATTTTGAAAATTCAAACGGTACTTTTTTTGAAGCAACCGATTATCTTTTTAATCCGCTCTATCACATTTTAGGCCGTCGAGAAAATAAGCGAATTGTTGAATTAATTAACGATGCCGGCAAACGTAGATTGATAGATTTTGATTCGGGTTTGTTGGCCGATTTTGGACGGTTTAGAAGAGAGTTATACAAGTTAGGGGGGTTTCGCTTTAAAATTGAAAACGGTTTCCGTACGGAACATTTTGAACGCTTTGTTGGCAGATTTGACCGAGAATTTGAACCGGCCAAAGAATTGTTTTCAATGGGTTGGAATAAAAATGGTTTTTGGGCCTTTGCTGATGGAATTCATTATAAAAATCAGTTTACAAAAGTAAACAAATACGGCATTGTTAGGCTTGAAGGCATTAATAAAACAGAGGTTATTGATGAATACAATGATGAGATTGAAAATTACTATTCGCCCGCATTTTCTGTAATGCACAAACAAAATGAGGAAGATGATGATCCTTATGAAAATGACCGGTCTTTTGTTTACCGTAAATCTCCGGTAACTTTATTGGAATGGGAAAATCAAATGATTACCGTTTTTGGTGAAAAGGGAAAAATTGGAATAACCTATGTGTTTGCCGCAATTTTTAGAGACCTTTTTATGACCAATTACAAAACGTTTCCAATCTTGGGATGCTTTGGTGAAAAAGATTCGGGAAAATCAACCTTTGGTGAATTACTGCAAAACTTCTTTTATACAGATTTGAAAGCTTTGGATATTTCTCAAGCTACACACGTAGGTTTTACACGATTGGTTTCTCGTTGCCACAATACAATAATTGCCTGTGATGAATATTCCGACAAAGGTGTTGACCCAAAAATACAACAGGGCGTAATGGGGAGTTATGGCGGTTTAGGACGTGCAAAAGGGTTAAATACCGGTGATAAACGCACTACCAACGATAAAATAAACTCTTCAATAGTTTTAATGGGCCAATGGCTTCCGGCAATTTTTGACAATGCTTTGGTAACAAGAATTATTGCCTTAATGTTTCCAAGCAGCAAATTTACGCCAGAACAAAAAGAGGAATATAACAAATTGGTAAATTGGATGATTCCCGGTGTCTCTTCATTGATTTTAGAAATTTTGGAACACAGAACCTATTTTGAAAAACAATTGCCAATTGTTTACAACCAAGTTACCCGCACTTTAAAGGAAAAATTAAAAGACAAAGAATATCAGGAACGTGTGTTAGAAAATGTAACAAAATTACTGGTGACCTATAAAATTTTAGCTGACAAAATTAGCATTCCATTTAATGAAGTTGATTTTGAAGCGATTTGCATAAATACCATTATTGAAAACAGCGAACAAATTTCCGACAGTAACGGCGTTAGCGAATTCTGGAAAATATTGGAATGGCTGTATGAACATGGTCGCTTGCGTGAAGGCTTGCAATTTCAACTTGAAAGTAAAGCTGTTTACAAATTAAAAGTTGGTAAGGAAGATATTGATTATGAAAATTATGAGGGTAATGAACTTTTATTTCTTCGTTTAAGCAGTGTGCATCAAGATTATGTGAAAGAAGCCAGTACACGTGATGGTGTTGATATTATTGGTGAAACTACCTTACGCAATTACTTTAAAAACAGAAGCTATTTTATTGGCAAGAGTGAAGGTAAAAAATTCGATGGAAAAAATACTTCCAGTTATGTGTTTAACTATACAAAAATGAAATTATTAAATATTGTGAATTTAGATATGCCTATAAAAAATCAAGCTGAGCAATCCACAATAAAAATGCCTGACGAAGCGGCTGAAGAAGATGATTTACCATACTAAAATTTAACAATCATGAGCGCAAAAGTTTTAAAAACAAATCCAATTACCGTAGAAATTGAATTGGTAATTGCCAAACCCGATGATTTAAAAGAAATAGATTATTACAAAGATATGGGCGAAGGATTGCCAAAAGAAAAGGTTATGAAACGCCGCCTTGGCGTTCCTTATTGGCTTATAAACTCCAAAGGCGAAGTTGAGGCCCATCCTTACATCATTCACAAAGAAACCGATGTAAAACAACTGGCCATGTATTTAAAAAACGAACAATTGTTAATAGCTAAAAGCCGCTTTCAAACCAATTAAAAAAATGGTAATAGAATCAAGAAATAGACCAGGAGGCTACTTTATAAACGGAAAGTTTGTTTTAGCAGTTAATTGGGAAATATCCAAAGAAAATTTCACCAAAGGAGAGCAACAGGAATTTTTAAGTTTTTTGCTTGGAAAGTTGCTGAAAAAGATAGAATCAGACATTAACAAATTGAATTTAGCAACCTATAATAATGTAAAAACAAACCTATATATGAGTTCAATAGTTAAAAGAGAAAAAACCGAAATTAAATACACAAACAACTTTTTAGCCTGGTTAAAATCTGAACCAATAGAAGATCAGGATAACTATAGCCTTAAAGCATTATTTGAAATATACATCAATCAAATATGTTGGAATGAAATTGAAAAGGACCCGGAACTGGAAGCCTCAGATTTAATACTTAGAATGTAAAAAATGAAAAAAACAGCACACGAATTTAAAGGCGGTTGGGGAAAAATAATTATTGAAGCCCCAACGCAAAAAGCGGCCAAAAAGGCTTTGCAAAGTTTCAAATTGAAAATTCTCTATTTAACGGTACACAAACAAGCATTTGATGTGATGGTAACGGGTGAAAAAACAAATGAATTCAGAAAATATACCAAATGGATTATTTCACGTCTTATAGACAAAAAAACGCTTAAACCAAAAGAATATGATGTTGTGAAGATTGTAAATGGTTACGGAAACTCCAGACCTTATTTTATAGCTGAATTTAAAGGGTTTTTCTATGCCGAATTATTTTCTGTCATTCATTATTCCAATGGATTGCAAGTAAAACAAGAACCCGGTGATTTTGTGATAAAACTTGGTAAAATAACGGAGCGAAAACATTGAAATTAATTAACCATAAACCAAACCTTTAAAAAATGAGCCCAGAAACGTCAAAACCAATACCGCCTATGTTAAATATTTTATTCAAACTAAAATCCGGATTTGCAAAGTTCATAAAGTTTATGGAAGAACAGGCTAAGGATTGCCCTAGAGAAACGAAATGGTAGCATTGTATTTAACTTACTGATTAAAATTTGGTGTAGCGTAGCGAATCAATTTTATCAGTTGTTAAATACAGTGCGATTTGAAAAAACTTACTTAAAATGAATTGGAATCAAAAAAAATTTTAAAACTCAATTACAATGAAAAACATCTTAAATCTTTTAGACAAATATGAGAATAGACACGACGGTAATCTACATAAAATCATTAGTTTTTCTGATGGAAGTGGAACAATAATTAATTGTGAAGCTGAATCTGAAATTTTTCAATTTGAAACCCAAGAAGAGTTAGAAAATTTTTTAAAAAATTAACCTAAAAACTAAATTAGAATAAAAATGAAAAATCTAAAAAATGTAAAATTTATAGCAAAAGATTGGTCAAATAATGAACCGATAATTGGTAATTTATCAGTTAGATGCAAAAAAACTTTAAAAACTTTTGACGAATTAAAAGTTACACGTGAAGACGGTACAAGTTTCGACACTAATCATCATGGATATATTATTGGAATTGAAACGGAAGGTGGATTTGTTATGGTTAATCCAGAAACTATTTTTCTTCCTGAAAAAGTAACAAGCGCCACTAATAAAGTAACAATAGGCTTTGTTAATTGGCTAATGGAAAATTGCGAATTAGCGGAAGATAACTCACTTTGGAGTTATAATGGTGAAGATTACACAAACAAAAAATTATTTAAAATTTACAAAAACGAAATTAAAGCGGAAGTAGACAATAAAAAAGAGGGATTTGAACTAATAGAAATATTACTTAACGAATTTCATAATGATTTAGCTAAAAACATTATTGATATGAAAATCTATAAACCATTGAGTTCTGATTTGTTGATTATTAAAGAAAAAATTCATCTTCTTAAATAAAAATTATGGTACTTACTCGCCTAGGCAATAAAAGAAGAATGAAAACTCAGCTTTCAACTTATTTTCCAAATCATAAAATGAGAATAGAATTATTTTTTGGCGCTGGAGGCTCTTTTTTTTATTTACCTGAGCCTAAATTTTCTATTCTAAATGATCTGGATGATGATGTAACTAATTTATACCTGGTAATTCTTGATCAAAAAGAGGAATTTAAAAAACAAGTTGCGATGTTACCAATTTCAGAATCTTTAATAAATTATTGGAGGTGTAATTTAGAAACTGAGCCAATGAAAAAAGCCTTGCGCTTTTTATTACTTTCTAACTTTACGTATTTAGGCAAAGGAGATACTTTACGGCTGGGAAAAGATCACAGCAAAAGAAACTTATTAAATAGAATTGAACCCACGTTTTTAAAGCTGCAAAACGCTAAAATAACCAATGTAGATTTTAGGGATGTTTTAGGGAAAATTTCCTTCGATAAAAATGTTACGCCAAAAAACGAATGCTTTGTTTATTTGGATCCAGTTTATTTAGATACTGAACATTATTATAAGGTTCCAGATTGGAAGCCATCCGACACCGAAGATTGTTTTAAAATTATGGCTAATTGTGGTATTAAAACTGCTATGTCGGAATTTGACCATGAGCAGGTTTTAGATTTTGCTTCAGATTATAAAATGAATGTAATCAATTTAAAAACTCGTCAAAATATTAAAAATAAACGGCAAGAACTGTTAATTACTAATTACGATGCCAAACAACAAATTTCATTAAATATTTAAAACCAAATTATGCAAGTAAAAAATAATGATGGTAGCTATGGCGACTTAGTTCCTTTTGATCAAGATGAAATGGAAACACTCCTTTCAAATCCGGATACGGAAAGTGTGGAAGTATTTAAAGCTTCAGACAAGCAAATTATAAAGCACAATAAATACAGTGTTGGAAAACGCTTTAAAAAAGTACCCAGAATTAAAAAGTAACTTATGGAATGGACTAGTAAAATGGTTAAAGAAAAAATGTCAGTTGAAAAAGTAAGCACTTTGCTCCTGGCGTTAGAAATAATTGCAAATGGTGATCCAATAGGAATTGGAGTGGATGAAGTTAAAGGAGTTTGCCAAAAAGCATTAGAAGTTTTTAATAAGGATGATTAAGTAATTAAATTTTCAATGCAACAATCAAGTAACATTCCGTTGTGGGATAAAAAGACTGCCGGTAGGCGGTCTTTTTGCATATATTTTCTATTCACTACAATTTACAACTTTTGGAAATTTTTGTTTTTGGCTCGTCCCCCGTACCCCCTCAATATAAAACATCGGGTAAAAGGTAATGAGCGAAATCTAATTTTTTGGGAAAGACAAATGTTTTAGAACCTACTCACCTACTTTTATATTAATAGTATAGATATTATTTATATAACATACTATATATTAAGATTTTAAATAAAAAAAACTCGGTAGGTGCTAGGTGTAAAAAAGGTAGGTAATAGGTAGGTGCTTTAAAAAATACAAAACCTACCTTTTTTACTGAAACCTACCTAGTACCTACCTTTTTAAAATAGCTTTAATTTATTTATATAACTGATAATCAGTAATATTAGGTTAAAAGTAGGTGAGTAGGTGGTTCTAATTCCTGAAAACTACCGGTCGGTTTAAAGATGTCCTATTTATAAAAATGCCACTGCATTACATTTGATTTACTAAATAATTTTAAAATGGAAATTTCAGTATTAAGCGTTGGCGGTTCCAAAAAAAAACCAACTCAGATTTATAAGCCTGTATCAAAAAAAGATTTGGAAGATCATTTAATGTTAATTGAAAAATTGAAGCAAAAACGGCAAACCTTTAAAATTGTTGAAAAGGGTGTTGAAAATAAATACTATTTTAACGGAAATAACTATATAATTAGCTCTAAAGTAGTTAAATAAGTATTATATTCGTCTAATGGCTGCGGAACTAATTTACACCAAAGAACCACTACGAGTAAAAGTGCCAATGAAACCGTATGTGGTTAAATTCTTATTAAAAAAATTTGGGAAAACGCATAAAGCTTCAAAAAATTCGTGGCTAGGTTTAAATGCTATTGAATTGCTTAGAAAAGATTATTGCAAGCCGGTTAAATTGACCTCTAAAAATTATTTTACCATTGTAATACCTTACTCGCTTTGTGTTCAAAACGGCCATTTTGTAGATTATACGAAGTTTCCGGAACTTGAAAAAAAGTGTGAGAACATTTTCCGCAATTTTATGTATGATTTTATACAAATTAATTCTGTAAATGCTGGGAGCGGTGGCGTTACCAGAAGCCTTCGAAATTTTTTGGCATTTTATAAAATTAATGAGGATGAATTGAAATCAGATTCCGTTTACCGACAATATATGAGGTATTTGAATGAACAAATGACAGATTTAAAAACTGATAAAAAAAAAGCGTCGTAAAACTTTCATTTTTAGAGAGTTAATTTATGACTGAATTGTTTAAAATAAAAAAGTGTCCTAAATGAAAATAGTAAGTTTAATGCAAAGAGAACAAATAGGCGGTTTTCACAGCATAGAAGTAATTACGCTTGAAGATATTATTTTTTGTCCGCATATTTTAACCAACGAAAACGCATCCACTTTTCAATATACCAAAGGTTATAGTGATGCTGTTGAAATTATGCCTGTTGGTGAAACGCTGGCTGTTGGTTCATCAACCACAAAAACAAGTTCAGGCAGATTATTTAATATTACAGCCACTTTTGAAGTGTTATATTTAGATGCTCCTATTGACACAATTTTTAATAATTTTCAGCATAAAAAGGTAGTTGTAAAAGCAAATAAATACGACGGAACTTCTATTATATATGGCAGCGTTCGTTATCCGCTTACTTTTTATTATGATCTCACAAACTCTAAAAAAGCTGAAAGCCCTTCAAAATTTAAGGCTAAAATTACCGGTAAAATATCTCAAAAACCCGTAATTTATAAGCCTATATAAAAGTGTCCTATTTAAAGCTGCTGTATTAAAATAGGTTTGTAATGTGCTAAAGCATATTACAGATGGATATTAGTAACGTACATTCTTTATTAAGTGATAAATGGTTTATCAACCAATCATACGGACAGGCTTTAATGCCTACTTTATTTTCAATTTTAAGTGGAAATAAAATTTCTATTGAAAAAACTAAAACTCCTGAAGCTTTCATTTCATCTGAAAATAAATCAATAGTTGCAAGCAATTTTGATTCTTCAAACAATAATGAGGACTATGTTTTAATTGTTTCTTTAAAAAACCCAATTACAAAATATAATCAATATTGTGGTCCTGAGGGAACAAAGTCAAAACAACAAACAATGGCATCTTATGAGGGAGACCCTAAATGCAAAGGTGTTGTTTTAGATATTGATAGTGGTGGTGGTCAAGTTTCAGGCACTCCTGAATTTCACGATTTTATTAAAAACTATTCTAAGCCAGTTGTTGCTTATACTGATGGCTTAATGTGTAGTGCAGCTTATTATCTAGGAAGTGCTGCAAGTTACATTGTTGCAAATAAAAGGGCTGATGCTATTGGAAGTATAGGTACTATGATTTCGTTTGTAGATATGACCGGATTTTATGAGAAAAAAGGAGCTAAAGTAATTACGGAATATGCTACAAAATCCACAGAAAAAAATAAAGATTTTGAAGACCTTTTAAAAGGTGATCCAACTGGTTATATAAAAAACGAGTTAGACCCAATTACAGACACTTTTCATGATGATGTGAAAGCAGCTAGAAAAAACTTAAATGAAGAAGTTTTAACTGGAGGAACTTATAATGCCAAAAAATCTATTACTAATGGACTTATTGATGAAATAGGAACTATGAAAACAGCAATTGAAAAAGTCTTTTCATTAGCAAAAACTAAAAAAAGTAACACCCAAAATTCCAACCAAAATATGAAAGAAATTAAGGCTCCTAGCATTCAAAATGCTTTAGGATATGAAACTCCTTTTCAGGCAACTGATGAAGGTGTTTTTATGCAAGAAAGTGAAATTAACACTTTAGAAACCGCTTTAACTTCTGCAACTGCCAACGCAACTACTTTACAAGCCAATTTGGATACAGTGAACACCACTGTAACCGATACTGCAACTGTAATTGATGCTGCTTTAGACAATGCGGAAATTGAGCACACTCCTGAAATGAGTTTAAGCGAAAAAATTACATTGCTAAACAACCAGCGCAATGAGTTTGCAAAAAAACCAAGCAAACAAAATACAGCTGCTATTAGTGATGGTGATGATGCTCCAGATGGTGCGCCTATTAAAAAAGTATATGCTCATAACGAGTATGCAAAACAACTGTTAAACCAATAATTCAATTTTAAATTATGCCAACAATTAGCGTAACAAGTGTAAAAGCCGAATTAGATGACTACATTGACAATAACAAAGATGTTATTTCTGTAGGCGTTTATGCCGGTGAAGTGCAGTTAGATAAATACTGCAAAAAGATTTCCTCTGTAAAAGGGAAATATCCTCAATTCCATAAAGTCTTGTCACGCGTTGTACAAGGTTTTAAAGCCGAATGGCAAGCATTAGGAGAGATGCAATTTAGAGCGAAAGTTTTACAAAACTTCCGTCAAAAAGTAAACTTACCAATAATTGTAGATGAAATTTACGGTACCTGGTTAAGCGATTTGAAAATTGAGGGGAAAACTCCTGAAGAGCAACCAATTTCTAAATTAATAATTCAGGAATTATTAGAAAAAGTGATTGACGATTTAAGCGATTTGTCAATTGTAGGAGATACATCGGCAGGTGTTGCCGACGGTAATTTTGGTTATTCAGTTAACGGAATTGGAAAAGTAATCAGCTTGGCTTTGGCCAATGTTGCAAATCCTGTTTACCGCATTCCTTTAGATGCTATTGTGCCTGCAAACATTTTAGATATGTTTAAGCAGTTTGAAAGAACCATACCTTCAAAAGTTCGTAAAAAAGTGAAACAAATTTTTTGCTCGGACAATGTGAAGTTAATGTACGGCGATGCTGTTGTTGAAAAATATGGAGATCATACCAATTACAGTGAAGACAGAACCGGTAAATCCGAAACTTACAAATTTGAAATTGTTGGTTTAGAAGGTTTGGCTGATGATGTGATTTTTGCAACTGCCGATGGCAATATGCTAAAATTGATTGATGTAATTGACAATCCGCCTACAATTACCGACACTCAAGTGCAAGATTATGTACTTAAAATCTTTATGGAATTTCATTTAGGTTATGATTTCGCAATAAATGAAATTGTATTTGTTGCCGACTTTAATGCTTTGGCCGTTGCCGGATTACAAAGCAATGCTTTAAACGCATTGTATTATGATGCTGAAAACTTACCATTAATTTAATATTATGGCAAAACAACAAGTAAAAACATCAGCGACTTCGGTTGCTGATGTTACACCAGAACAACTTCAATCTAAAGTTTTAGAACTTGAAGGATTATTAGCTGCTGAAAAAACAGCTAAAGAAGAACTTGGAAAAGCTTACAACGAATTGCAAAATGAATTTGTTGAAGTTTCAGGAGCCAAAGCGTCATTAGAAACCAATGTAATTGCTTTAGGCGCTGAATTAGAAGCTGTTTTAGAAAGTAGAAAATTAGCTGAAGAAGCATTGGAAAAATTAATGTCTGCCTCGGTTCCAACAGAAACAAATGAAATTGATGTTGAAGCTGAAGAAATTGAAGAAGCCCGCCCGGAACATACTTTAACCGATGGCCGTAAATTTTCATTTACAAAAAAAGCCCCTAAACACTTAAAAGTTTTAGGTGTTGTTCATTCTCAGGCTGAATTGGTGAAGAATAAAGAAGCGATGGAATTCCTTATTTACGGAAATTCATTTTTTGTTGAACAAATAAATTCAAAATAAGATGGATTTTGTACATGATATTAAATTAGAAGTAATTGGAGGAACATCCATTGAACCAACAGGCGGTTTTAGCCACGTTGATATTTTGATTGCTCCTACCAGAACATTTACAAACATTGCCGGTGTTAAGCCAATTGAAGGCGATGTTTTACTGGATCTTGCCACTAGCGCAAAAGATGCCGCAGAAATTACAACCGATCATACATTTAATGTTGGTTTTGGTTTTGCCAAGTTTAAAGCTGTGCAAGATAAAAACGGATTAGAAAGTGCAATGCTTGGTGAAAAAGGCGGTAAAGTTTTTGAAAACAAACTAACTGTTGTTGTTCGCGGAACTGATCCTGAAACTATTGGTGCTTTGCGTTTGTTGAAAAACGAACAATTAATCATTTTAGCCAGAGAAGCCGGAACCGGAAGATACCGACAAATTGGGCATTCTCGTTATGCTGCTGAATTATCTGAAGCCACGCCAAAAATTGCTCCTGAATATGAAGGAGAAAATGGTGTAACATTTGTTTTTTCTGATAAAAACATTGTTGCGGCCCCAATTTATACCGGTGTAATTACTATGCAACCGGCTGCTGTATAATTATTCATGTTTTTTTGTTTATATTTATTTTTATTGATTCCTTAAAAACCACTTTAACCGGTGGTTTTTTTGTGTCCTAAAAATAACAATTGTTATTTATCACTTTTACCGTATGAAAAAAAATAAATATCATATAGAAAAAGAATTGAAGATTTATAAAGGCTTCGGTTTTTGTTTTGCTGTTCATTTTGAAGGCGGTTTTCAATTAGTTATAATAGTACTTTGTTTCTATTTCAGGTATATGTTAGAAAAAAGAGATGACAGTTAATGAATGGATTGCAAGTGGTGAAAACTATAAAATTGGTTTGGAAATATACCAAAGCCTGCCAAACCATAACGCCAATTTTTTAAAAGTGTGGAGCCGTAAAGAAACGCCTCAAAACTTAATTAAGCTGCGTTACGAACTTCAAAAACAATTACAGCCTACATTAAGCGTTTCAACATCTGAAATTATTGAAGAAAGTAAACCTGTAGGTTTAGATAAATACTTCAGAAAACTTAGAATTAATGAATTGCCTGTTGCTTTACATCCAATTTATATTCAGCAAAAAAATGATTTTTCAATTGCCTGTAGTTTAAAAATTCAATTGAATGCCCTGGGCAATATTTTAGACTGCAATGGAAATATTGTTTTTGGTGCCGATGGATTGCCAAAATTAAAACCACAAACAAAAGATGATCAAGAAAAGGCTTTGCGTTTGTGCTTAAAAATTGAAAGCTTGTTTGATGCCATTGATAAAACTTGGGGTGTTATTGATTATTATCTGGAAAATAAAATAGTTCCTAAAATTACGGAAAACGATTTTTCTACCTTATCTGAAGGAAAATTACGGGATAAAATAATTTCGGTTCGCTCATCTATTACACGCCAAAACCAACGCTTGGCAATGCTTCGCCAAAAATTAGCCTTTGCCATTGCCAAAAAATTTAAAATTAAATACGAACGCAATATTGCTAAATGCGATAATGCGCTTATGCAATTAAACCAGGACCTTATAAAACTTTTAGAAATTAGAGATAAGTAGAAATGAAGTGGTTTTATTCCCTCCATTTGGTGGAAATAAATTTATAAAAACCACTCAATTGAGTGGTTTTTTTTTAGTTCATTTTAATTTCTTGAATAATATAATCTAAAATTTTGATGGGTTTGGACTTGTTTAACCTTGTTATTGTCCAATAAGAAGGAAATTTAGGTTCTACTAATTTAATTTCTTCACAAAGTTGCTTAAGGTTTGTAAATAAGCCTAAAGTGATGTTATCTCTATTAATAACGTAGTATTTCTTCTTTTTTAATCGCTCTTTATATGTAACCATATTGCGAATTTACAAAAATAGTCGGAAATAAATACAAAAATATTTGTTTTACAATAAAAACCTGCTATCTTTGTAAAATATTAATATAAAATAACATAATATTATGAATCAAAAAACAGAAACACCAACAGAAAATGTAGTTGAATTTTTGTACCAAGAAACACAAATTCACTTTTTAGTAAATCCTAATGAAAAGGATGTAATGATTAATGCCACCGAAATGGCAAAACTTTTCGAAAAAAGAACGGGAGATTATTTAGCAAATCAAACCACAAAAACGCTAATTAATGAACTTGAATTAACGCTAATTAGCGTTAATTCAAATGTTAAAATAATTGAAAACAGAGGTCAATTAGGTATGTATTTTTGTCCAATTTTAGCAATTGACTTTGCTACATGGTTAGATGTTAAATTTAAAATTTGGGTATATGAAACTATTATATCAATAATGTTTTCAAAAACCAAGTCTGTGGAAAATGCAGTATCTTTAAAACAACAACAAGAAGCTAAAAAAATAGCGTTAGTTGAAAAAGCCACTAAAGAAAATAATAAGGATTTTTTAGATTATTTACTTGTTCAAAAAGCTATTAAAAAAATTACTTCTTTAGAAAACAAAGCCATTAATAATTTAAAATCTCAATATAAAATTAATTTTTAATAAATTTTGGCGGGGATAATTATCCTCGCCAAATTAAAATTTTAAGCTATTTATTATCAGAATAAAAAAAATTATTATCTTTACAACGACAAAAAAACCAGTACAATGATTTCAAAAACTAATTTTTTAACAATACGGCAGGAGTTCGGTAGCAGTAATGCCCGACAGCTTACATTACTTCGGTACTGGTTTGGCTGGTCAACTCCTGCTATTTTTAATATTTACCGTTATGACAGACAAAACCAGTACCCAAGAAAAAACACCTGTAAACATCGAAAAAGAAATAGCCTGGTTAATTGAAGGCTTTAATATGCATTTAAATTGTTTGGAAAGCCCTCAAAAGAAGCTACATTCTAGTTTAATGTGCTTAGATGAACAATCTTTCTCCGATGAAGAAAAACTTGTTGTAAGCAGTTTTTTAAATGATGTGTTGGCATTTACCTTTACTTTAAAGGACAGACCCGATGATATTAAAAAATTTATAGAATATCATACCTAAATTTTAGCATTGTATTTAACGTATACGTATATGAGCATCTTTTAAATTTAAGCGTTGGCAATTTGGCTGATAAGCCAAGAAATATGCGGTCTTTGAAATAGTTTCGTAAAGTTTTCGTAAATAATAAGTAAATACTTACTAAAATATTTGCGAGATAGTAAGTATATACTTATCTTTGAGTATAATTAAAAAGCTAAATATTATGACAACTTTAAAAATAGGACAAACAGTTTACACAACTTCAGGGATAGAAGGCACAATAGTTGAAAATCAAGGAATGTTTACATTAGTAAATGTTAATGGTGAAACTAAAAAGTTAATGACTATGATTTTAAAATCTAAACCAGTTTCTAAAAAAGTAAAATCGTATATGAAAGAAGAAACTAAAGAAGTTATAAATTTTAATTCAATAGTTAACAATTTAGAAGGAACTTCAAAAATGCGTAATTCTTTTACTTTACCAATTTATAATGAAATTGAAAAATTAGCAGATTCTAAAAACCATTTTGCAGGATCAATTATAGAAGATGCAAGAAACGGAAAAAAAATATCAAAAAAACAAGCTCAAGTAGTTGCTTTTTTCGCAAAAGAAAATGGTTTAATCTAAAAATTTGAAAGATGAAAAATTTAAAAATTATAATAAAAGAAGATTTAACAATTTTAGAAATATCTAAAAAAGGAACATTGATTTTAAATTGCGATGACTATAAATTATTTGGATTTGAAAATAGACCTTTCAATTTGTCAGCAGTTCCAATTGTTAATGGACATACTAAAAAAATAATTTATGAAGTAAAAGGAGCTTATAAGCATACGTGGTCGCAATCTCAACAAAATATGAGTGAAATGGGTACTTTTAAAATTATTGATATTAAATCTATAAAAGATGAACTTAGTTTAACAGATGATGATTTAGCTAAAATGTTTGGTTATAAAAATAGACTTTCTTATACAAATTCATCTGCTAAAAGCAGAATTGAAAAAGGTTTAGTTTCTTTTTATTCTCTAATTAAAAAAAGCGAGGGAGAAATTTAAAAGTTGCTTATATGCGAAGTTAACTGCCGTTTTTGAAAACTATGAAACGGCAAAAATAAAAAAGGAAATGAACAAAAAGAATAAAACAGTTAGAATAGAAATTGACATCGGACAAAAATGACATTTAACTTTCCGATTGAAAATTCGTTTTAATGAATTTTATCGGATGTTAAATACAGTGCGATTTACCAACTAAAAGCCACTTAAAATAGTGGTTTTTTAGTATATTTACTTAAATAATTTACAAATTATGATAGACGCTACTCCTCAAATTACCCAATTCTTAAAAGAGAATTTTAAGCCTTCTAACTTACTCGAAGCTACTCACAAACTAACTACACAACAGCTTTTAAACTTGCTTTTTAATGTGTTTCCAAAAGGTTCTATAGATGATTATGATTTATATCAAATTTTAATATCTTTACAGTACGCACCATTTAGAAATACAATTGAAATTGAAGATTTGGAAACCGATGAAATAATTACCGAATTATCTTTAGTTTGGTGTTTGGAGGAATTAGGAACAATGCAATTTTAAGTTATGAAAGAATTAATAGAAGAGTTAAAACAAAAGCATTTTATTAAATCTATAAATGAAAGTTCGTCTAAAGATAGTAGTGACTTTCCTAGAATGGTAATAGGCTTAGAAAAGCATTTAGCTACTGAAAAGGAAATTTCCGATTTATTTAGTTTAATGAGAAATCAAAAACATATAAAAAAATGGGTAATAGAAATGTAATTTTTAGCGCTGAATATTCTATCGATAGAATAGAATTTATTTTTAATCAAGTAAATAAGGCAATTAAAGAAGTCTATGAGCGAGGTTTTAGACCTGAAGAGATTTTAATTTCAATGCCAACTTACTTTAAAGAAATTTTAGTTGAGTACAATCGAAGGGGATTTTCGAATTCAATTGCTTGTGATTATAGGTTTTTTGGTTGCAAAATAGTGCCTGCTTATGAAAACAAAATTGTGATTTTTCATGAAGATATGCCAAAGCTTGATATTCATCTTTATCATGAAATTTTATTAAAATAGTTATGGCCAAAAAAAACAAAGTTGATGAGTTTATTGCTAAACTGCCTGAATTAGTACTTAAGGCTAAAACTGGTTTTGTTTTATGTTTGCATACTCAAGAATTTCAACATATTAAATCTAAAATTACCAAAGGAAAATATAAAAACCTTGAAGTTTATGAATATGCAGAAACTGTTATGCCAAAGGACTATATGTTTGTAATTCATAAAGATGATGTTTGTAAAGAATTGGCAGAATTAAGAATGATAACACTTTAATTTATGGAAGCAATTAAAAAAACAATTACTTATAAAAATGTTTGTGAACAAGATTTAAAAGATTTGAATGATATGAAAAATAAATTAGATGATGATGGATTTCTAATTACAAGCATTATTACTGAAAGTCATCCAGATTCCTTATCTAGATTCATAATTGTTTATGAAAAGCCATATCAAGACTTTTAAAATTCACAAAGTAACTACGCCCTTTTTTTCTGTCCTATTATAAGCGTTTGACAATTGTCATTTTTACAGTACTAAAAATGAAACTATGTCTAACCTACCGCAAATTAACCTAAACGACACCACGTTTGATAAAATTTGGGCTTACTATAAACACCCCGGTAAAATTGCTTTAACCGACAAACAGGAAGAAATTAAAGAACGTTGGTTGTCTCTTTTTTCGCTTCGTTTAAACTTTCATTCTCGCCTACAGGCAATTAACGCTTATATTGAGCAATGGAAACAAAAAGATATTGAAATTAGCCTGTCGCAAGCTTACAAAGATTATTCGGCCAGTGAACGGCTGTTTGGCAATGTTCATAAAGCCGACAGGCAAGCCAGCTTGGTTATTTTAGCCGAATATGCCCATAAAAACTTACTGCTTGCTTTTAAACAGAAAAATTCTTTAGCAATTTCTGCGGCACTTACCAAATTAGATAAATACTTAGAAATTGATAGAGTTGACGCTATTAACTTCAATCCTGCCAAATTAGAAGACAAACCTGATAAATATAACGTGCCAAAAGAAGTACTGGAAGCACTTGCCGAACATTTTAATGTCGGTAGTATTAATCTCAACAATCTTATAATTGAGGATATTGAATCTGAAGAAATAGAGGAATCTGAAGAAATAGAGGAAACGGAAGATGAAGAAACGGAAGATTAGTAAGTATCGTGAAATTACGCTAAATGCCATTCAATTAATGGCTTTTTTAGCTGTTACAATTTTTGGGAAAACGAAAATATTTCTTGAATGGGGACGTGGAACCGGGAAGTCTTTTATCCTTGCATTTTTCATGAAGAAAATGGTAAAGCAAATGCCAGGCGCTGCATTTTCTTTGGTTGGTTGTACTTATCAGCAAATATTGGCAAGAACCTTGCCCAGCACAAAACAAGGCTTGGAAGTTTTAGGGATTTATCAGGATGTTGATTATGTAGTTGGAAAATGTGGTGATAAATATGGTTTTGCTATGCCTTTTCAATCGCCGGATAGTTGGAAGAATATCATTCATTTTTCAAATGGATGTATATTTCAATTGGTAGGTTTAGACAATCCTAATAGTGGTAGGGGTTTGAATATCTTCGGATTTTTAAATGATGAAGCGGCACTATCTGATGAAGTAAGATTGTATAATAATGTCAAGACTACAAATAGGGCGAAGTCCAAACGGTTTCCAAAAGCCACATTGCTTGGTTGCGAAATTTATGCGTCATCTACTCCATTAACCAAAAAAGGTCGTTGGTTTACTGATGTGGAAGCCAAGATTAAAAACAAAGAATTAAAGCGGTCTGAAAAATATATTTATTTACGTGCATCTGCATTAATAAATAAAATGAATTTACGGTCTGAATGGTTTGATGAAATGAGGGATGAATCGCCTTCAGACTTAATATATAATGCGGAAATATTAAACATTAGGCCTAAAGAGATATTGAATGGTTTTTATCCGCAATTTTCACCAAAGAATTTATATACAGATTATAATAATGATTATTTGGTTCCATTGACAGAGGACTATTCTAAGAGCGATTTGAATTGCAAACAGGATAACGATATTGATAAAGGCAAACGTTTGATCTTATCTATTGACTGGGGTCTGTTCTTGTCTGCCGTAGTATCTCAGGACCTACAAACAGAATATAGAGCCTTGAATGAATTCTTTAAGGAACAGCCAGATATTATAGATGATTTAATCAATGAATTCTGTGACTATTATGAGCCGCTTCCTAAAGAACAAAAACGATTGTATTTATACTATGGACATGATGGTAACAGACAGCGTGATAAAAGTAAGGAGACTTACGGTGATGAAGTTGTGCGCTTATTAAAAGGACGTGGCTGGAATGTTGTAGATAAGTCTAAAGGAAAGCCTGCCGCACCTCATAACAGTAAGTATGCGCTTATAAACCTGATGTTTAAGGCTGTATCTAAACGTTACAAACCTATTTCTATTAACGAACACAATTGCCCGAATCTTATTATATCACTCGAACGTGCTGAAGCAACTGATGGAAAGAATGGTATCGAAAAACTTAAAAAGGATGAAAAGAATGCTTCGATGAAGCAACAACATACCACTCACTTCTCTGATGCCTTTGATATTCCTATCTATGCTTTGTTCAAACATTTATTGAAAGGAGACAAAGAACACTTCGATTTACACCCTCAAAAGGACTGATTTTCATATATCACTAATTTTTAAAAACAACAATTGTCAATTTTCAAAGGTGGGTGCGTGCCACATAGAAACAAAATAAGATTTTTCAGGGGGTTTTTTTCGGTCAAAAAACTAATTACCAAATATTTAGCATTTTAAAAATGAGAATTTACACGCTAAAACAATCTTATTACTAGGTTAAACTATCATTTCATTATTTAAAAAGGTCGCTTTCAGTAAAAAAGCAAAAGTTTTTATCATTTTTTTTCTGTCCTATTTTATGGCTACTCACAATAATACTTTAGCTGTATGGATACGGTAACATTAAGCGAGTGTTTAGAAATAATTAATATAAAAGATAAGGCTGGAAAACCTTATCCATTCAATATTGATGTTTACACGCTTAATAAAAATTCAAAGTCTGGAGGAATTTTAAAAAGATATGAAAAGGTGAAGTTGTACTCAAGAAAAAAAGGAAATAAATCTTTAGGCGCTTTAACTATTTCAGCTTCAACAATGGAAAAATCAAAAAGAAACCCTCAGCACATTAAAAACCGCACTCGAAATATTGAATTTCCTAATGGAGATATAAAAACTATCCATATTAGGTTAATTGATAGTATTAACGGCAAAAAAATGGTTTACTAAATGAGAGAAAATTTTGGAGATATAGGCATTATAGGCAACGGAAAAATAAAAGCTGTTGTAAGATTAAACCGTTCGGCTACAAATAGTACTTCAAAAGTTGTTGAGCCTACAAAAGTTGTTGTGCATACCGAAAATAAAAAAGGTGCCATCGCTTCTTGGGGTACCAACAACAAACATCCGCAGGAACTTTTAGAATCAATTCGAAAAAATGCCGCTACAACTTCAGGACTAAGCGCTGTTAGCCATAACCATTATGGCGGTGGGTTTTTATTATTTGAAGAAACGTTTGTTGATGATGGAAATGGAAATACAAAAAGACAATTAATTCAAAAATCAATTCGCCAGTTCCCTAAAATAGATGCTTTTTTCAAACTAAGCAATATGAAACGGTTTCATAAAGAAACCGTTGTGGATTTAGAATATTTTGCCATTGGATTTCCGGAATACGTTTTGTCAAACGATTATAACCTAATTAGTAAAGTAAAACGACAAAAAACAGCACATTGCCGTTTTGAGGTGATGGATGAAAAAGGGTTGATAAAAAATATTTGGATTTCCACTAAATGGCATAAATCAGTCGAATTAGATTCTGTTTACGCTAATGATGTACGCTTTATTTCGCCCGACTGGAGCCCTGAAGAAGTTAAAGAATATTGTAAAAAAAATAAAATTCAAAATTTCATTCGTCCAATATTCTATGCAATGTTGGATGAAAGCTACTACCCTATTGCTACATGGCATTCCGCTTATTACAGTAAATGGATAGACGTTGCAAACTCAATTCCTGAATTTAAAAAAGCATTGTTTGAAAATCAAATGAATATCAAATTTCATATTGAAATTGATGAAGAATATTTTCAAAATAAATACAAAGAAACTTGGGACGATTTTTCTGATGACGAAAAAGAAAAAAAGAGACAGCTGTTTGTGCTTTTTATAGATGACAATTTAAGAGGAAATAAAAATGCCGCAACTTCTATTTGGTCAATGATCTATAAAGATGATGAAGGCAAACCAATGTCAGGTTTAAAAATCACAGCTATTGATGACAAGTTAAAAGATGGTGCCTTTTTGCCAGACGGTAAAGTGGCCGACGAACAAATATTTTTAGCCATTGGCATAGATGCAACCGTATTAAGTGCCGGAACTCCCGGTATGGGTGCCGGAAGCGGAAGCGATAAAAGAGTTGCTTGGAATATACTTTCCGCCCGGTCAAAACCAAAAAGAGAAACCACGCTCGAAGTTTTTGAATTTATTCAGCAATATAACAACTGGCCGCCTGAATTATTGGGGGCTTTTGAAGATACCCAACTTCAAACATTAGACATTAATCCAACAGGTTCTAAAAAAGCTGCAAACGTATGATAACTAAAAATATAGAGGACATAAGAAAATACGCAACTGTAAGCAGTAGTTTTACATTTCCAAAATTAGAAAATCACTTATTACGAGTTTCAGAAAATGAAATTTCCGAAACTATTTCTGAAGAGGAATATGCCAGATTAGAAGCCTATGCAGATTCAGATCTAGTTGTTTTAAAAGCAATTAAAATAATTAAAGATGCCGAAACTAATTTAGCATTGTTCAATTATTTACAAGTTGGAGATATTCAAATAAACAGCGGTGGTGTTTCTAAAATTATTCCACAAGGTCAAGATGCTGCTCCAGATAAAGACGTTAGAGATGCAATGCGTTATCACAAAAAATGCGGGTTAAAAGCATTGGACAAACTACTTACTTTATTCGAAGAAAACGAAGCCGAATTTGCATTATGGAAAGCTTCAAAACAATACACCAAATTTAAAAATCTCCTGGTTAATTCAACAGCCGATTTTCAGGCACATTATAATATTTTTGAAAGTCGTCAAACATTCCTTTCATTGGTTTCAGAAATTGAAACTGTTGAATATGAATTTATAATGCCAAGCATTACAAATGCCAGTTTAACACATTTAAAAACTACGGAAAGCGCAGACCCAATTTTTATCAACGTAAAAAAATTACTTGAAAAAGCAATTGTATTTTTTACAGTTTCCAAAACGTTAGGAAGTGGCCTATACTATCAAAGTGCCACAGGTTTCGAGTTGCGTTTCGATGTTCTGGACTATGAACGCAAATTTGGTTCAGAAAAAGAAATTTCATCACATATAAAAGCGCAAAAAAAACAAAAAGAAACCGAGGCAATACAGTTTTTAAAAATGGCAGTTGGTTTAATAAGAGCCAATCCTTTGCTTTTTGCTTATGTAGCGCCAACCGTTGTTGAGCGAAATCCATTTATAGCAGGTAAATCAATTGTTGGATTATGATAACAGTATACGCAAATATGGAATTAACGGTATTAAACGCGCAAAATAATGTGTTTAATAATTTATTGCCGCATGATATTCCAATAACCTTAATTAACATTTAGTATGCAATTTCCCATAAATACAGGTCCAAAAGAAGATCATCCTACACGCCTTGCAAATCTTATCGGGGTCGATCCAAAATATTACTACAAAGCTGAAGAATTAAAGCTGTATGAAAATGCTATAAATGAACTTTACAGTTTATTAGGAACATCAAATAGTAATGAAAACAAAGTCATCGACTATACCCTTGAATGGATTCCCGGCACTTACACCTACAAAATAACCGTACGAAAATACATATTCAACGGCGTACTGCACACAAACACCATTTACTTTGAAAGAACTTTAGGCGCATCCGACCTTGTTTACAACCGTTTCGACAGTTTTCTAATTGATGCAAACGAACAAATAATTGTATGGCCGGGCGATGCTGTAGAATTTCCTTACCCAAAAGAGTTTGATCTAGATACCTATGTATTAATAAATTTTGTACGTGTTGATGCCAATACAACAGCACCAACAGGACATAGTGAGATTTTGGTATTTAATGAAGGTACTGGTGCTCCTGGAGAATGGGCCATCAACTATTTAAGCGGAACCTTAAGCACCGAGCATCCTAGCCTTGACTTAAAATCTATAAAACTCGTAAACAAACAAGCTGTTCTGGCCACTTCACCAGTTCCGTATGAAGGCCGTTTTTTAAAAGATTTATTAATTGATGTTACTTGCTACACGGCAGCCGCAAATAACCGCTTGCGCTTTTCTTTTTGGATTGCCGATACTATGCGCGTGGGTGAAGTTTACGTAACGCATGGCACTTTTAATTTCGATGCCTTTTTAGTGGGCGTGCCACAAACCATTGTAATACCGGGAAGTGCCTTTGTAAATGGCGGCACTTGGGGCAATTTTCAATATAATAGCCTTTGGATGAATAATGATAAAACGGGCACTATCGTTTATTTAGATAATGTACGCATACAACAAACCGATAGCGAGCAGGTTTCCGGGACAAACCATACCCACAAAGAACTTGCTTTTTTAGAATCATTAAACCAAGCTAAGTTTGATGCAAAAGTAGGATTCACAGCAGCAGGCGTTTTAGCCACAGTTTTAACAGGCATATCATTTGTAACAGGAACGGCAATAGTTGCAACCGATAGTATTTTGGTTGCGTTTGGAAAACTGCAAAAACAGATAACTGATATTTTAACGGCATTAAACAGCAAACAACCTATTTTAGTAAGTGGCACAAACATAAAAACAATAAATAGCACAAGTCTTTTAGGAAGTGGTGATATTGCAATTACCAATTCGCCTTATAGTGTTAGCCAAACGCCTGACAATGGTACTTATGGTTTATTAGCGGGTACTGTTAACGGAACTAATACAGTTTTTACAACTGACAAAGGTATTTATATAGCAGGTTCATTGGTTGTTTATTTAGACGGTCAATTAATGACACAAGGAGGTTTAAACGATTATACAGAAACAAATCCAAGCATAGGAACATTTACTTTTGTAACAGCTCCACCAAGTGGTAGTATAATTACAGCAATGTATAATGATGGTGAAGCTATCATTACAGACTTGTCTATTTATAAATTGAAAACGGACAACGTAAAGATTGAACCTTGGACTGCAAAAACTTATCTTTTAAACGACCAAGTAAACCATTTAGGAAAAGATTGGTACGCAAATGCCGCAACTCTTTCAACTGATGTTCCTGGTACTTCTACAAAGTGGGTTAATAGGCTTAGTGGTATGGCAAACGGCATTGTTGCAAGTGGTAATGTTGATGCTGTTAAAGGTGGTGATATATTTGATGCCTTTAAGAGTTTAACAACTAAACAAGGTTATTTACAATCTTCAAAAATTAGTTCTATTGATTTTGATTTTATAAGTAATAGGGTTGTTTTATCGGATGGTTGTTATATATTATTACCAAACAGTGCAACATACCCATTTATAGATTCTGTAAGTATTGATTTTACAAATATAGCAAATTACCTTATTTATAATATTGTTTCTAATTTATTAGAAGTGCACCCAATAACAGAGGTGAGTTCAGCGTCAATTATAAATGATAGCGATGTGGTTATTGTTGGAACATTTTTTAAATCAGAGGGAAGCGTTAATTTAAACGGTTCATATTTTACTGTTAATGGAAAAGAATTAAATATAAATATGAAAAAAACAGGATATTTACAGACTTCAAAAGATACCAACATAATAAATTTTGATTTTGTAAATAGTAAAATAATAATACCTAATAATACTTATATTTTATTACCTGATAGTGGTACGTATTCTATTATATCGGCAATAACGCTTAGCATAGGTACGGTTGCAGCATATTTATTTTATGATATAAGTACAAATACAATATTTACATCAACTGTTGTGGACGTAAATTTACCAACTTATTTAGACGATAAAGATAATATTATTTTAGGCACTTATTTTCCTACGGAAAAAAATGTAAATCTTAATGGTTCGTATTTTCAAATGAATGGTTTTGATTATGGTATTGATACTACCCCATTCACTTTTGTAGATACGGTACAAAGATTAATATTACCTCCTGAAATGTATTTTATAGACAATGAGGAATTGCCGCTTTATAAAAAAAGCATCTTAATGGAAGATGATATTTATAAAATAAACGAATTACAAACAGTTGTAAAATCAAATATAAATTCAGCAAACAGATATAATGGTTTTAATTATAATACAACGCTTAAACCTGAAAATTTAGGTTCTCTTTTCAATATTGGAATTAGTCAATCTAAAAATGCTGATTATAACTACTATGCAAACATTATAAAAAACACTATGCCCGCTTCTAATTTAATAGGCAAAGCGATAAAGGTTTTAAGTATTGGAGATAGTTTAACTGCTGGCGGTATTCCTAAAAAATTAAATGATGCTTTAACAAGTGCGGGTGCAACCGTTACAAGTATTGGTAGTTTTGCTGATGTTTTAGGCACTTATGGAGAAGGAAAAGGTGGATGGTGTTTTAGAATGGCGGTTGGCAAATCTAACCTTAGGTCAGGAGTTGCAATACCAATAACAATGCCATTAAATTCAAGTTTAAGCGGTTCTGGTGATAACCCTTTTTTAAAATTAGCCGACGCTTCGGATAAAACAAATCACCCTACTTGGTGCTTTAGAAATACAGGAGCATTATTAGAATTATCATACCAAGACGACACAGATAAAACAGGTGATTTTTACATCTATGATTTTGGATGGTACATTACTAATAGAGGTATAACCGTACCTGATATTGTTACCATTGGTTATAGTACTAACGATATTGGTTTGGATGGTTTGTCACAATCTGCGTGGTTAGAATGGGCGAGGCTTGGAATGGAGATTATGATTAGCCAAATAAAAACAGCCTATCCAACTATGATAATAGGCGTTGTACCAAATCCGTTTTGGTCAAGTTCAGTAAGTGGAAGCAAAAGGACTATAACAGACGGTTCTGTATGGATTGAAAATTGTATGACTGATATTATAACCTATCAAGCGACTTATACAGATATTCATATTATACCTGTTTGGTGTCATTTAAACAGGGATTGGAATTGGCAATATCTAACAGGCGGTTATGCAAATACCGTTACAGATATATCAGCAACAAACCAAACTAAAAAAATAACAAGAGGTGAGTTTATACACTTCAATTCAGATGGTTATGAGGAATATATTAACGTTATGAAGGCTTGGTTTTGCAATATTATTAAAAATTATGATAACATTTAAGAGAACTTAAAAATTATACTAAATCCGCTACAGGAAAGAATTCAGAGCATAGATAAATAAAGTCAAATCACAAAACCACAACGGAATGAAAATCATAAAATCACTGTTCTTTAGCATAATCTACATAGCCGATAGCATTAAAAATCTTTAACATAAAATTATGAAATATGTAAAACAAATAGGAGTAAACATATTGTTAATAACAATAACAATATGTTTATTTCCTTTTCTCTTTATATGGGGAGTAATAGAAATGATACTTAATCTTTTTATAGGTAAACGATTTTTTAAAGCTCTTGCTAATTTTAGTGATGTATTTAAAGTGATAGGTATTGTAGCTGATATTTTTATAAATTATATACTACAAGTGCCTTTAAATAGATTACTAATTACACCTGATGGTTATAAATTTGGTCAAATGCCAGACACAATGAGTTATGCTTTAGGACGTAATGAACTCAATAAAACAACTTTATCAAAAGGCGATAAACTAATTGCAATTTTAAACCTTACTGAAAGCAATCACAGCATAAAAACTGTTAAACAAAGGGATGAAAATATACATAAATAAAAGCATTAAGATATGAAAAACTTCATTATTAAAAATTGGAAAACCACAGCAAGCGGCTTATTGATATTTGTCATTTTAGGCGTGTATTTGTTAAATAAAATAACTATTGAGCAGTTTATGACAGCAACATCATTTTTAGTTAGTGTTGGTTTTATTGCCTCAAAAGATAGTGATAAAACAGGAATTAATAAATAAAGCTATGAACGCAGACGAAATAACCCGGTTTAATAAAATGGAAAAAACAGTTGAAAGCATCCAAACTGATGTTTCTGAAATAAAACTTGCCTTATTGGGAAATCCTTTAAGTGGCGATAATGGCTTAACAGGTCGTATCACAATGCTATCGGCGCAATTGACAATTTTAGAAAGTCAGGTTAAAATACTGCAAGAAGAAAAAACAAAAAATACTGTTTATGTGAAATTAATAAACTGGTTGTTAGCCACAATTGCCGCTGCTTTTATTATGTGGATTTTCACAATGTTAAAAAATAGTTAGAAATGAACAAACCAATCATTAAAATTCATCGCATTAACCAGGACAAAAACCAAACGTTTGGAACTTGTACTGTTTTGGACCATAATAATAAATTGGTTTTTACTTCTTTGGCCTTGGAACGTGGCTGGCGCAACAATGAAAACCGAGTGAGTTGTTATCCTGCCGGAGTTTATACGGTAAAATTAGAAATGTCGGCTCGGTTTAAAAAGAAACTTTGGGAAGTAAAAGATGTTGCGGGAAGAAGCGAATGTAAATTCCACGCCGCCAATTATTGGAAACAACTGGAAGGTTGCACAGCATTGGGTTTACGTGTGCGCGATTTAAACAATGACAATGATGATGATGTTACCAACAGCGGTGATACTATGGATGAATTTCATTTGGCATTATCTGCATATACCGAAGCCGTTTTAATTGTTACAACCGAACCAAACGTAAAATAATTAACTTATAAGTGAATTAATATGAATTTCATCAACGATTTCAGCAAAGCAGATAAAATACTATTTAAAGCTGCAATATTGGCAATTTTACTATTTGCAATTTTCTCGTTGTCTTCCTGCGGAAGCAAAAAAAAGCAATTGGAAAAAACAAAGTCAGAAATTGAAATAAAACGCAAATTGGATAGTGTCAACACTTCCAAAGTTTTCACCGAAAAAAAGAAAGTTGAAGAAGCTACAGCCAACGAAACCGAAAAAGAAGAAATTATAGAATACAACGGCAAAAAAGGCGATAGCCTAAAAGTCATCAAAATAGGTGAAAACGGCAAAATACTTTCAGGCACCATTTATACCGGTACCGGCAAAGCCAAAATAAATAACAAAGAAAAAACTGCCCAAACTAAAAACACCAACAGCGAAGCTTCAAAAAAAACAGCGGACAGTAATGTGTCCGTAAATTTGGATGAAACCAAAAAAGAAACTGCAAAAATTCTAAAAAAAGACAACAAAACAACCGGACCATCATTTTCATTCTATGTGTGGCTAACTGCGATAATTGCAGCTATTGCCGGAGGTTGGTATCTAAACAGAAAATTTAAAATTTTTCTACGCATTAAAAATGTAATTGCAAAACTTCGCCAAAAATGAAACTAAAATTTAACATCCCAATTAACTGGAATAGGTTAACCGATCATCAGCTGTTAAAAGTGGCTACTTTATTTTTTTCGCCAAAAGAAGCCTTTTTGTTCGATTTTACGCTGTTAAAAATTATGGCCAACCACAAATGGTACAAGCCATGGTTAATTGGTAAAATTATACTCCTGTTTAAAAATGTGCCTATCAAAACCATTAAAGAACACTATGGTTTTATTTATAAAGAGCAAAATTTAACCAGGTTTATTCCTTCAGTAAAAATTAAAACGAAATGGTATAAAAAAGCCATTAAATATTATGCGCCTGCCGATAGGTTAACCAATTTAAGTATTGGGGAATTTTCGCTTTGTGAAGATTTGTACCTTGGTTATTTGCGTAATTGTAAAAATACTGATGCAAACTACGGCTATAGCTATTTAATTTACTTATTTGCAGTTTTGTACATTGAAAAAGGATTATCAAAACGCCCGAAATTTCAAAAAGAAAATTTAGGAAATTATGTAGCTGCTATTAAAAATGTTCCTAAAAAATATGTGTATGCCTGCCTTTTAAGCTATAAAGGATGTAGGGATGCCGTTACAACAAACCCAAAATACAAACATATTTTCCCAAATAAAAAAGCCGATCCAAATACCGTTTTAAAAATTCCTGCTTCAAGTGGTTTTTCTGATATTATTTTAAGCTTTTCGGGCAAACTTTTTGGAGATTATGACAAAACATTTACAACCAATTTATATACCTTTTTAGATGGCTATGAAATTGCATTAAAAAATATTCCTAAAGAAAACACAAAATGACACAGCTAACCTTCAATGATGTTATCAATAAATTAAAAGAATTGGGAGATTCTCATGTTGATGTAAAAACAAATTACCGATGGAACCTTAAAGAGTTCGACGGCAATGTAAGGGATAACACCGTTTTTACTTTAATGACCTATGAAAGCCCTCAATTGGTGCCCAGCAACACTGAAAGTAATTTATTGCTAAATTATATGTGTGCTTTCAATATTTTAGGAATGGAAGGTGTAGATACTTCAGATGTAACCGATGAAGCTGCACAAAATTTAGTATTAAACCATTGCTTAAACATTGCCATTGAAATAGCACGAAAAATTATTGAGTTTTCGGCAATACCATTTCTGGCAAATAATGTAAAAAACGACTGGTATTCTATTTTAAACAAACTTTCATTTTCATTCACAAAAATTGGCCCGGTAACAACCGGCTATTTATATGGCTATAGATGTGAGTTTACGCTAAATCCTAAATTCATTTTAGAGGTTGACCCAGCAAAATGGGAATAAACTAAAAATGTTGCTGTTATGCCGGTTCAATTAAAGCTGCAACCCAATTATTTAGAAATTTACGATTCACAATTTTTACATAATTATGCAAACAATTACAAGCTAAACAGCACTGCTAAAATTCATTTTTACCAGAGTTACCCCTATAAGCAACCCATACCCTTTCTCTATACATAGTGCCATTACTTGGATTTAAAAAACCACTCGATTGAGTGGTTTTTGTTGTTTAGTTCATTTTAATTTCTTGAATAATATAATCTAAAATTTTGATGGGTTTGGACTTATCTAACCTTGTTATTGTCCAATAAGAAGGAAACTTAGGCTCTATTAATTTAATTTCTTCACAAAGTTGCTTAAGGTTTGTAAATAACCCTAAAGTGATGTTATCCTTATTAATAACGTAGTATTTCTTCTTTTTTAATTGCTCTTTATATGTAACCATATCGCAAATATACATATATATTCGAAAATAAACGTATATTTATTTGTTTTATAAAAATATTCGAGTATCTTTGTAAAATATTAATATAAAATAACATAATATTATGAGTCAAAAAACAGAAACACCAACAGAAAATGTAGTTGAATTTTTGTACCAAGAAACACAAATTCACTTTTTAGTAAATCCTAATGAAAGGGATGTAATGATTAACGCCACAGAAATGGCTAAAATGTTTGATAAAAGAATTGATGTTTATTTAAAAACACAACCAACAAAAGCATTTATTGAAGCACTTCAATTTACACCTGTAGGTGGAAATTCAACGCCATTATCGTATGAACAAATTATACAAACAAAAGGTCATTTAGGTACTTTTATGCATCGTAAATTAGCTTTAGATTTTGCAGCTTGGTTGGATGTTAATTTTAGAGTTTGGATAATTAATACAATTGATGAAATTCTATTTTCAAAAACGGAACCAATTGCAAATGCAGTTTCTTTAAAACAAAAACAAGAATCTGAACAAAAGGCTTTAATTGAAAAAGCTACTTTAGAAAAAAATGAAGATTTCTTAAGCTATATTAAACTACAAAAAGCCATTAAAAAAACGACTTCTTTAGAAAACAAAGCTTTAAATAATTTAAAATCTCAATATAAAATTAATTTTTAACCATCCCCCTCAGGGGGTATAGTTGAATTCAAAAAAAATTATTATCTTTACAACGCGAAAAACCAGAAAAACAATGATTTTCAAAAACAATTTTTTAACAATACGGCAGGAGTTCGGAAGCGGTAACGCTCCGACAGTTTCGATTACTTCGGTTTTCTGGTACTGCGCACCTCCTGCTATTTTTAATCTTCAATATTATGCGAAAACCAGAAGAAACACCAAAAGAAAAATCACCATTAAAAATTGAATCCGAATTAGCCTATTGGCTCGATGAATTTAACGGGCATTTAGAATTTTTAGAGCATCCGCAAATGAAATTGCACAGCGCTTTAATGTCTTTAGATGATCAATGTTTTACAGAATCTGAACAAATTACTTTAGCCGCTTTTTTAAACACAGCATTGGCATTAACATTTATTGTAAAAGACAATAAAGAAGCTGTTCAAAAATTTATAGAATACAATACTTAAAAAAAAACTATCGTTGATAGTAGGGTTGCGAAACATTTTGTACAATTGCTAAAAACCACTCAATCGAGTGGTTTTTTTTGTCCTATTTTTAGCTGTGCGCCACAAGTAACTTGCAGCTATTATGGCAAACGAAAACCAAACTTCAATAGAAAAACAAATCGGCGATAAATACGCTGGTTTACTGCAAGGCGCTATTCGTTTCGCTATTCAGCAAGAATCCGCTTCATTTTCAACATTGGCATTAAGAACCAAAGTAGTTGCCAAAATAAAAGATGGCCACTTACAACGCTTGGTTTTAGAATCTCCAAAACACTCTTTTGTACATCATTACGGTTTTGAAGGAATCCGATCCAACAGGCGAAAATTAAGTTTAGAAACCAAAAATCACTTATCAGATTTAAAGCAAATAGCTATTTTAAATGGTTTGGCGAACGAAATAGGCAATTTAAGAGCCGACGAAGTAACTGCAAAAATAAATTTCTAAAGCAATGGCAGAGGAAGATATTAAAAGAAAAATATCCATTTGGATAAACGACAAAGAAGTTAATGACAGCCTTGGAGGAATTGGGCGTGAAATTGGCAAACTAAAACGTGAAATAAGAGAAGCTACAGACCCAGCCGACAGGGCGCGGTTAAATAAACAATTAACCGAAACCAAAAAACGTTATGCCGATATTAATACAGAAATTAATGGCACAAATGGTTTTTTAGACAAAATGAAAGCCAAACTCGGACCCATCGCTTCGGGGTTTTTGGCTGCTTTTTCTATAGGCGCACTTGTTACCGGCGCAATGGCCGCATTAAGAGGCGCTACCAAAACAATTAACGATTTTGAACAAGGAATTGCCGATTTAAAAGCGATTACCGGCGCAACTGGCGATGATTTAGAATACTTAAAAAAACAGACCATAGATTTAGGTGTAAAAACAAAAGGCGGCGCTATTGCGGTTGTTGAAGCCTACAAATTAATAGCATCTGCCAAACCTGAATTATTAGAAGATGTAAAAGCATTAAATGCCGTTACGGAAGCCACACTTATTTTAGCGCAAGCCTCCGGAATGGAATTACCAAAAGCCGCAACCGCTTTAACGGATGCGATGAATCAATATGGCGTTGATGCAAAAGAAGCTATTCCTTTTGTAGATGCTTTGGCTGCTGGTGCTAAATATGGCGCCGCTGAAATTGAAAATGAAACCGAATCTTTATTAAAATTTGGTGCCGTTGCCCGTACTTCAAATGTAAATATTAAAGAAAGTGTTGGCTTAATTCAATTAATGGCAGAAAACGGTGAAAAAGGCGCTGAAGCTGGTACCAAATTAAGAAACATACTTTTAAAAATTTCTGCTCCGGATGCACTTCCTAAAGAAGCACAGGCAATTTTCAAGGAATTGGGAATTGATATGGAATTTTTAAAAGACAAATCCATTCCTGTTCAGCAAAAATTAGAAGCTTTAAAACCATTATTGCAAGATAACGCCAATATTGTAAAAGTTTTTGGAATTGAAAATGCCACAGCTGCTTTAAATGTTTTAGGCCATACCGACAGACTTGCCGAACTGACTTCTAAAATGGGTGAAGTTGGTGTTGCTTCAGAACAAGCCGCCATTAAAATGGATACAGTTCAGGGGAAATCTGACCTTTTAGCCAGTAAATATGATAGTTTAATACTTTCCGTAAGTACTGGAGGCGGGGCAGTTTCAAACTTCTTTAAATTCTGGATTGATGGTGCTTCAAGTGCGTTAACAGGTTTAACCAGGCTAAATTCGTCATGGGATGAATTGTATGCAAGGGCTCAAAGTGATGGGGAAACAAAAGGGGTTAAATCATTTGCGGAAAGGTTTAATAATTTAGCCGGAACCGGTAATGATGCCGATGTAGCCAAATCTGTAAAAGAAGCGGCAAGAAACACTTTATACACGCTTAAACAATCCTATAAAGAAAATGAGGAAGCAATGGCGGCTCACAATCCTTGGGCGCTAAATTTTAGCGGTGTTTCTCCGAAGGATATGAAAGAAAATAAAGAAAAATTAACCAAAGAAATTGCCGCGTACAATACCATTATTTCTGAAGCTAACAATAAAATAAATTCGTTTGAAAATCCAAATTTAGGCGCTGGCGTACCAACAACACCGGGAACGCCAACGACGCCAACAGGTTCATTAACCGATGATGAAAGTAAAAAAAGAGAAGCGGCCGCGAAAAAATATAAAGAAGCTGAAGAACAACTTACGGCAAGTATCAAGCAACAACAAGAACAACGTGCTATAAATCAGAAAGAAGGCTTAGACAAAGAACTTGCGACTATAGATGAAAAATACCGCATTCAAATTGAAAAGGCAGCCGGACATGATGAACAAATTAAAGAACTCGAAGCTTTACGCGATCAGGAAAAACAAGATTTAACATTACAAAGAGCTGCTGAATTTGAAATTAAGAAAAAGGAGTTACAGGATGAAATTGATTTGCAAAATGCAACAACTCAAGAAGAGGCCGATGCATTAAAATTAACGCTTGATTCTGAAAAGGAAATTTTGGAATTGGATAAATTGGCTCTTTCTGAAATTCAAAAAGGGGAATTAAAAAAGAAAATCATTGAAAAATACAACAATGATATTGATAAACTTACCGAAGCTGCGGCATTAAAAAGACTTCAAAAACAAGCGGAATTTGATATTCAGGAAATTAATTTTGAAAAACAAAAATCTGAAATTAAAATTGGGTTAGCGCAACAATTAGGCGGTGTTTTAATTGGTCTTTTAGGTGATTCTTTAGGCGCACAATTGGCTGCAATTGCACTCAATGCAATAATAGAAGTTGCCAAAATACAAATTGCCACATCCGCAGCACAAGCAATAAATTTAGCACAAGCTGTAGCCTTAGGTCCTATATTGGGACCGCCAGCAATTGTAGCAGCAAAAATAACGAACGCTAGTTTAGGCGCTACCTCAAAATTACAGCAAGGTGCCGTTATTGGCGCGGCTGCTATTAGCGGTTTAGGTGCTGTATTAAAGAAAAAATCCCATTTTGATGGTGGCTATACCGGTGATGAAGTCATTTACCCAGATGAACATGGAGGTATTGTTGGCGGTGTTCATAAAAATGAATGGGTAGGCCCGGCAATAATGACACAAAACCCAAAGTATGCCGCAAACTTCGCCTATTTAGAAGCCGAAAGGCAAAGGCTTAAACGCGGTTATTTTGATGGTGGCACAGTTACTGAAAACAAAGCTGCCGGTACTTCATTTATTGCTGAAACTTCAAGTGCTCCAGCAGCAAACTATGATCAAAATTTGATTAATGCCATAAATAAAAATTCTGAATTATTAGAATATTTGAAAGTACACGGCATTTTGGCTGTTGTTTCCAACAAAGATTATAAGTCTATGAAATTGCTTCAGGAAGGCATTAACGATTACAATGATTTAAGAAACACAAATAAAGTATAATGAGTTTTATTCCATACAATACCGCCGATTTTGCTTTTACGCTCGATGATTCTAAGTTTTTAGACATTTCAACCCTAAATGAAAACACTTATTTTACGTTGCAATTGGTTATTAAATACTATGATTTTTACGATGCCGTTCAGCAAACTGAAACCTTAAATTACAAACTACCGCTTTTTAATAAAAAACGCATTTTTAGTGTTGGAGAAATTATTCACAGAAATTTAAGCAGTATTTCAAGTTTAAATTCTCAACAATTGCAGTATAAAACGGCCTTGGTTGATATTACGATTAAAGAATTTGATTTTTTGGATCCAGAAGCGGTTATTTCTTCTGAAGAAATGCTGGCAATTAAATTTATTGCGGGGCCGTTACCTGCCTTAATGGATGGAAACAAAGCCTTATTGTCTGTAAACGCAAATGCTTCAAGAGTTACGCCTATTGGATATGTTTCTGTTAGTTTTTTACTTCCGGCAGGCAATCACACCTTTGAGGTATTAAAAAATGGTGTTGTTGTGGATTCTGAAATTATATCCGCTACAGCAACTGATAATGTATTTACAAAAACGGTAAAAGTTTGGTTTTATGGAGCATTACCGGGCGATATTTTCACAATGTCAATTAAGGATACTCTTATTTTAAAAACCATTGAAATTAATGATAATGAACTGTTTTCACATACTATTTTGTTTGTAAATGAATTCAAGTTATTGGAATCGTTGGAGTGTACCGGTGATTTTTCTTTTCCTGGTGATTATGATCAAATTACCCACAAGTACAAACGCAATTTGATTGAGATTTTAGAAATAATCAGCACTAAAAAAGAAAACAATTTTAAAGTGGATACAGGTTGGGTTTTAGAAACTGATAATATTACCATCGATAGTTTGTTAATGGGTAAAAAAGCCTGGTTATTAAAAAGAGCCAATAAAGTAGCTGAGTTGGTTCCAATTTCTAAAAGAAATACTGCCATTGACAGCAAAAGAGAATCTTTTCAATACGATTTAGAGTTTAAAATTAATTCAACTTACAATGCACAAAATTATATATTCTAGTTTTGAATTAGATTTAACTCCTTTTGAAATTACAACGGTTG
>JBAZGP010000002.1:0-15257 GCA_041652835.1 Lutibacter sp.
CATTTAGAGTTGATTTGTAAAAAAGGACTAGAAAATTACAAAAGCGTTATTGAAACCGATAAAACAAAATTAAACCAGGTGCTTACCAACCTTTTGTCGAATGCCTTTAAATTTACAGAGCAGGGAAGTGTGGAATTTGGGTATCAGTTAATGGAAAATAATCTTCAATTTTATGTAAAAGATACCGGAATTGGCGTTGAAGACAATTTGCAAAATGTCATATTTAACAGATTTACACAAGGAAATATAAATATTAGCAAACAACATAAAGGAACTGGGCTGGGTTTGGCAATTACCAAAAAAATTGTCGAATTATTTAAAGGAGAAATCACTCTTGATTCAAGCAATAAAGGAACAACAGTCTATTTTACAATTCCTTTTATGAAGGCAAAAATGCCTCTAATATCAAGTGTAATTGAAGAACAAAAACCAACAACCCCAGTGAAAAATAAAATGCTAACTATTTTAGTGGCTGAAGACGAAGAATACAACATGATGTATATCACAGAGTTGTTCTCCACTACGAATTTTACAATTATAGAAGCTAATAATGGAAAAATGGCTTTGGAATTGGCGCAAAACCATCCTGAAATTGATTTGGTGTTGATGGATATTAAAATGCCAATTATGGACGGAACAGAAGCCATGAAAGAGATTAAAAAGTTTAATCCAAAGCTGCCAGTTATAGCGCTTTCTGCTTTTGCCATGGAATCTGATAAAGAAAGCGCGCTAAAAAATGGTTTTACTGCCTATTTGACAAAACCAATTGACAGAAAATTATTGTTTAAATTGGTTGGAGATCATACAAGTAAAAGGTAAAGGATGCTGTTTGACTGTTTAATCGTTTAATTCGTCTTTTCGAGGCTTTTGAAAAAAGCCGTGGCAATCTGTTTATTGTTTTTCACACTTCCTTGTGGACTTGTGAAATGCTCGTTCATGAGGACAGCTCGCGAGCTGTCCCTACAATTTTTTAATAAAAAAATTGATAAAACGCATTAAAAAACTGAGTTTATTAATTTACCAGAATAAACTTGATTGGAACTAAATTACTAATTTCTTATTTTTTCCAACGTTCTAATTTTGGAATTCCCTTCGAGAAAAAACCGGCGAATAATTTCACGAAACCACCCATGTCTTTCAGTTTTTATTTAACTAATAACTGCATTTCTTCTACAGTCATATTAGTCCACAAATTCACCATTCTCATATCAGTTACTTCTCAGTTACTTCAATATTTATAGCTTGGTTGACCATCAAAATTTGTCCCACTGCATTTTGGATCTTTGCTTAACGGCATAGCGCAACTTTGACAATTTTTATAGGTTTTCATTTCCTTATGTTTATTTTTCTTTTTTCAAAAGGTATAATCCTCCACCTAATAGAACTATGGCTAACTGGATATGCAAATAAAAACTGGAGTTTAAGTTAAGCTTTCATTAATTTGAAGGCTTTTGTTATGCTCTGAACTAACTTAGAAAGATCAGCGGATTTGTAAATTACAGGCTTAAAAAAAAGCCTCCAAAAAATTTTAGTTATTTTATTTTAAACTTAATGGTGTCACTAAAAAATATTGTTTGTAAGCATAAAAATCTGCCGGACTAAAATCGACTCCAACTTTATTAGTAATCCAAGATTGAGATAAAGGTAAATCTCTTCCTGCCGATTTTAAAAGTGCCCAACTGGCTTTAGAGCACACAACATTGTCCTTTCCTACACCATATAAAGATTCGTCACTCCAAGGATAATAGGATGAATTATTTTTAAATTCTGAATTTTTAGTTTGCATTTCTTTTGCTTTTTCCCAAAGTTTTTCAGATTCATCAGTATTTAGAGGTTGTGCTAGCCCGCTCAATTTTGCGACAGAGGCATCACGTCCTTCATACCGTTTACGAAGTTCATCTTCAGAAATAATTACAGGTCCTTCTCCAGGCATATTATCCATAAATAATTTTTTTCCATTGGTTTCCTTCAAAAAAGTAACGGTGTGAGATATATTTGATTCTTGTCTTTTCTGTCCAAAATTACTAATGTCTGCAACAGCAGAACCTTGGACACCATCAAATGTTCCAATCTGTGGGGCAAATAATAACACATCTCCAGGTTGAAGCTCGTCAAATTTTTTATAAGGTAATGGAGGGGCATCTGTTTTTAAAGAATTATAAATAGAATTACACCAAGGATTAGGTTCTTCGAGTCTTTTAGCAAAATTTTCTTTTTGTTGTTCAATCCATGCAGTATTAGAAGCATCAAAAACTTCATCGGATTTTAGTTTGTCCATTTCATCCAAAGTTTTAAAATGTAAACCTGATTGGTCGAGCGTTTTTGATTGTATATCTTGATGTCCATCTATAGTCTTAAAGGATTCCATCATTTTATTGTATTTAGCTTGAGCCACTTTTGCTTCCTGAATTTTTTGTTCTTCGGCTTGTTTCTTTGCAATTGCTGCAGCTTGTTGTTGTGCTTCAATTTCTTGTTTCGTAGGTCCAGAATTAATGCTAAAAACTGCATCTAATAAACTTTGAAATACCATTGTAGTAACCATGGTATTTAAATTTGGTGAAGAAATATTTGAAGATGTTTTTTTTGAAGTTGAATTTGCAGATCTATAATATGGACAACTAGATAAATGCGGGGAGCCAAGTTTTGCGTTGCAGTAAGCACAAGCAGCATTAGGTTCTGGGATGTTTTGTGCATTAATAGTTGGGATTATTAAGATAGAAAATAAAAGAAATAGTAGTGTCGCTGATTTGTTAATAGTATCCATTTGTTCAAATTTTAATTTACTATTTGTGCTTCCCATTCGTAAATTTTATCTTGTGCTCCTCGCGCATCGGTTGATTCTGGCTCGAGAAGCAGATACATTTTCATATAATTAATAGCTATTTGAAAATTGTTTGTTTGAGCATAAAGTAATGCTAAATTGGAGTAAGCAGACGGATAGGCTGTCTTATCCAATTCAATTACTTTTTTAAAGAGCTGTATGGCTTTTATGTAGTTTTTTTGTTGATTTTGAAAATTAGCCTGTACAATGTATTTGCGTTGTCCCTCGGTAATGGTAGGTTTTACTTTCATTTCTTTGTATTGAGCTGCCTGACTATTAAATAGAATGCTGTCTGCCTTACTTAAAGATTCTTCAGCTAAATTTTCTGAATGAATAAGGCAATACATGTTTTCTGCAAACTCTTTTGCAAGTACCTTTGATTCAAAAATAAAGCGGTACATCATAATATCGTTCTCTTCGTTTAGGTAAAAATCAACGACCGAAAAAGGTTTATTAATACTATTTTCGTGTATTAGAAATATTTTTTTATCTGCAATTTCCTTATAATAGAATAAAACACTCTTTTGGTCCTGAAATCGGTCATCATATACCACTAATTTCTTTATATCACTATTAATAGGGCTCTGATACCCTTTATTTTTTGTATAATAATTTAAATTCAACATTTTACCTATATTATCGTTTATTTTAGCGATTAACTGTTCTCTACTAATCTGCTGTATAGTTGGATAATAGGTTTTAATTAATCCATTATCGTCTTTCTCTTCTATTTGAGCATGGGCAAAAACAGAGAATTGTAGAGCTGCCCAAATCATAATTATATTGGTGATTTTATATGTTTTCATAATAGTAAATTAAGTTGTTTTTACTTGTTTTATTTAAATTTATTGCAGGTTGTTTATACTTAACCTGACGGCTAACGTTCCCATTCATAAATTTTATCTTGTGCAGCGCGGGCATCAGGGGCATCGGGTAAAAGCAGTAGGTATTTTTTCATATTCCTGATGGCTAAATTGAAGTCACCAGTTTCTGCATAGAGTAACGCCATATTATAATATGCTGTAGGATAGGCAAGTGGGTCAAGAGCTATTGTTTTTTGATAGGCTTCAATAGCTTTTTCAAAGTCTTTGTCTTTACTATAAGCATTGGCTTGTACAATGTATTTGCGTTGTCCCTCGGTAATGGTAGGTTTTACTTTCATTTCTTTGTATTGAGCTACCAAGCCAATAAATAGAATACTGTCTTTTTTAATTAAAGAGTCATCAACTAAATGATTTATATTTAAAATGTAATACATGTTTTCTGCAAACTCTATTGCAATTTCATAGGTTTTAAAGGAGAAACCGTAAGGTATAGTTTTTGTTTCATCGATAGGTTGAAGAATAACTTCCCATAAATGGTTAGTTTTTGAAAGTTTTATTTTTTTTCCATAAATTTCCTTATAATAAAACAGAATCCCTATATGATCTTGAAACCCATTATTAAATGCCGTTATTCTCACTACACCCTTTGAAAAGAAATCCGTATTGGATTTCCTTATTTCATTATAACTATAATTAGTGATATCTCCCAAGTTTTCGTTTATTTTAGCGATTAACTGTTCTCTGCTAATCTGCTGTAAAGTCGGATAATAGGTTTTATGTGATACATCATTCTCTATTTGAGCATGAACAAGAGTTGTAAATAGTAAAGGCATTAAAAGCATGATTGAGCGGGTAATTCTGATTGTTCTCATAATAATAAATTAAGTTGTGGTTTTTTAGTATAAGGTTTTCATTTTTATATAGATTATTAACGTAGTTAAAGTTCCCATTCGTAAATTTTATCTTGAGAGCTTCTTGCATCTGGAGCATCTGGCATCAACATTAAATATAATTTCATGTGATAAATAGCACTTTCATAATCGTTTATTTGAGCAAATAATAGCGCTAAATTTGAATAAGCCTCTGGATAAGAAGTTAAATCTATTTTAAGAGCTTGTTGAAATAAATTTATAGCTTCCGAATATTTTTTTTGCTCAACCAAAGCATTTGCCTGAACTATATATTTTCTTTGTTCTTCAGAGATGGTTGGTTTTTCTTTTAGTTCTCTATATTTTTCTATTATTGGTTTAAATTTAACTAATTCTTGATTTAGATAATCTTGATAATAAAAATGTCTAATATCATTAAAATATCCAGCCAATTCAAGTGCTAGTTGCCCGTCAGCTTTGGTGTGTTTTCCTACTTCAACAAAAAAACTAACATTCCCCATCAAAAGATAATAATACGAAATGCTCTTTCCTGGTCCAGAAAATTTAAAGACATGTTCATTAACAACAATTTTATAATTAATTAAATCTTTAAAAACAATGGATATCATATTTTTACCTTTAGTAAATAGGATACTATCATTATATATCTCAACATTTTTAATTAAAAATCCAAAACCAGTGTCTTTTGTTACATCTTTTACACGAATAACTTTATTGGATTCTATAAAGTTTTTAATCTTGGCTTTGGCGATGTCTACACTAGTTACCTCTTTATTTAGTTTAGGATAAAAGTAATATTCTCCAGGTTCTTTATTTGGAATTTGAGCGTTAATAGTGTTTATACTAATCGATAAAATTAATATTAAAAATATTCTAATTACTTTCGTTTTTTTCATTATTGATTGGTTAGAGAGTTCACAATTGATTTTAAGTACCAAATATTGGTTCTAAGTTAATATAAAAGTGAAGGTCATTCATAAATTATACTTCATTTTATTTTAATTTTCAATTTTAGAATCTTTCCATAACAATTAAAAACTGCCACTTTAAACCCTTTACATTCAGCTGATTAAAGTTAAATAAAATTATAATTCAAAACACAAAATGATGAATTATTTTTTTGAAGATGTTATTAGAAAATCTTTCACAAGAATATTTAAGTTCTTGTTCATATTTTTTACACACATAGTCATAAATTTTTATTAATTTTAATGCTTTAGTCTGATTTATCATGTTGTTTATAATGAGTTAGATACACTATAAACATACTGATAATCAGGCTTTTATAGAAATTTTAAATGTATTTTTTTATCATTTTAACACACTTTTTTAACCCTTAATTCGCATTAATAGATTGTTTCTTTTAGTTTTAAAATATTGAAGCTTCAGTTTCGGTAGTAAATAATTCCAAAAATTTTATTCCCTTGCTCGAATTTCCCTTTTTATTTAATTTAGGACTCCAAACGGCAATACTGTATTTATTGGGAAGAATGGCAACAATACCGCCACCAACACCGCTTTTTCCAGGCAAACCTACCTTAAATGAAAATTCCCCGGCTTCGTCATAAAATCCGCACAATTGCATAATGGCATTTATACGTTTTGATTTACTTACGCTTATTACCCTTTCGTTTGTAAAAGGATTAACACCATAATCTGCCAAAAAAAGAAAGGTTTGGGAAAGCTCTCTGCAAGTCATTTCAATAGAACACAAATTAAAATAAAAATCCAATACTACATCAATGTCATTTTTAATGTTTCCAAAAGATTTCATTAAATGAATTAAAGCCGCATTTCTATGGCCAGTTAATTTCTCTGATTCTGCAATTCTCGGACAATAATTTATATCAGTATTTCCGGAAACACTTCTTACAAACTCAATAAAATCCTTTTTTGGGTTGTTGAGGTGGCTTATCAAAATATCAGAAATTACTAAAGCACCTGAGTTTATAAGTGGATTACGCGGTATTCCCAAATTAAATTCCAACTGAAAAAGAGAATTAAATGAGGTGCCTGAAGGTTCTACACCAACCCTTTTCCACAATTTTTCATCTTCCTGTTTATAAGCCAAAACCAGGGCCAAAACTTTGGCAATACTTTGAATGGAAAACTTCTCCTCAGAATCCCCAAAATGGTAATGTTGGTGGTTAATTGTGGTTAAATGAACGCCAAATTTTGTTGGATCAACAGTGCTCAACTCAGAAATATAAGTGGCAACTTTGCCTAAATCTTCCGTTTTATTTAGCTCTTTATCTATTTCTGAGAATATTTTATTATAATTCATATTTGTTGGTATCTTTCACAAAAATAAGGTTATAAATAATGTTAAAATTCCGCATAAATTTATGACATATATTTTGTTTTTAACCATTTACAAAGATGAAATATATGTAGATAAAACTTTAAAAATCTTAGAATATTTAAAAACACACCTACAAAACAACAACTCACTTGTTCATAAATTATTAATAGGTTTTGGGTCAAAACAATTCAAAATATTCAACATGGGTTTTAAAGATTTATTTCTGATATTGAAAATATAGAAATTATTTTTATGGATCCTTCTGATTTTTCTATTTAGAAATTAACTCATCTTCTTAAAAAAAGTTAAATAATATTTGTTTATTTTCCACATTTTAAAATTAAGTTTTAAGTACTTTAGCGGCTTAAAAGTTAATTATGTTAACATCTCATTTAGGTGAATTATTTGCTTTATTGACAGCGATATTTTGGACCTCTACCAGTTTATCTTTTCAACAAGCAACCAGAAGAGCTGGGTCATTGTCTGTAAACGTATTGCGTTTAATAATTGCTTTTTTCATTTATGCCATAATTTCCTATTTCTTAAGAGGATTAATTTTACCTTTTGATGCTTCTGCCCATCAATGGATTTGGTTGTCAATTTCAGGATTAGTGGGGTTTGTTTTTGGAGATTATTTTTTATTTAAATCGTATGAATTAATCAGTGCAAGAGTATCTATGCTAATCATGTCACTAAGCGCACCAATTGCTGCTTATTTTGGATGGTTTATTTTAGGGGAAACCATGAGTCTCTTTTCTTTGGTTGCGATGTCAATCACCATTTTTGGGATTATGATGGTAATTACAGAAAAAAAGAAATTGGACGAAAAAAAATTAGGGGTAAAAAGTAAAAAAATCCAATTTTCTTTTTCTCCAAAAGGAATGTTATTTGCCTTTTTTGGAGCTATTGGACAAGCATTAGGATTGGTTTTGAGCAAGTATGGAATGGGTGATTACAACGTTTTTGCAGCTACTCAAATTAGAATTATTGCTGGATCTGTAGGCTTTGTCATTCTAATTTCTTTAATTAAACGATGGCCTAAAGTTAAACAAGCTGCCACCGATTCTATTTCAATGAAATTTATATTAATTGGCTCTGTATTTGGTCCGTTTTTAGGAGTTTATGCATCTTTGTTGGCTGTAAAATATACAACAGTTGGAATTGCTTCAACCATTATGGCCATTATACCCGTTTTAATTATTCCACCTGCCATTTTACTTTACAAAGAAAAAGTAACATTAAAAGAAGTTATTGGTGCCTTTATTGCACTTGGCGGAATTGCATTATTTTTTATTAAGTAAACAACTTGAACTTATTATTTTACTACAAAATTAAAAGCCCATGCGCTCTTAAATTATTAATGGGTTTTGAATACCAAAACAGTTCAAAATCTCCAAAACGACTTTCAAAGTCAGTTTTTAGGGCTGAAAAAGTGAGAAATTCTTTTTTATGAATGGATAATTTTTCTAAAATATTCAAAAACCATTCTCCATTTTCTTTATCCATTAAAACCTGAATGCTTTCTTTTTTATCGTAAAAAGTGAGTTGAAGTAATTGTTTTGATTTTCCTTTTTTAGATTTTGTAAGTATAGAAACCAATGGCATTCCTCCCAACCAAATTATTTTAGCAGAAGGTTTAACCATAAAATACGGTTCAGATTCCACGCACACTTTCATAAAATCTTTATTAATATGGGTTTTCGGGATTTTAAATTCAAACCAATCCTGTAATGGAAGTTCAAAACCAACGCCATGCATAAAATTAAAAATGGATTTTTTTAATCCGAAGCTGAATTTATCGTGATTAATTCCTGTTTTATCTTTAAATTGAATGTCGTTATTGGCAAAAGAGATTTCCTTGTAGTCAGGAAAAATAGCATATTCCATTGGATTTAAGCCAATAGGGCTGTGTGTTGTAAGCGCAAACTGATGCCAAAATCCTGATTTTATAGTACCCAATTCAAACAATTGTCGAACCATTTCCAGACTATCTACTGTTTCCTGAACAGTTTGAGTTGGAAAACCGTACATTAAATAGGCATGAACCATAATCCCAGAATTGGTGAAATTGCTGGTCACTTGAGCCACTTGTTCTAAAGTTACGCCCTTTTTTATGAGTTCCAGCAATCGGTCGGAAGCCACTTCCAGTCCGCCAGATACTGCAATACAACCAGATTCCTTTAACAAAACACAAAGATCTTTGGTGAAGCTTTTCTCGAACCGAATATTTGTCCACCATGTTACCGTAATTTTTCGTTTTATTATTTCAATGGCAAGCGCTCTCATAAAACCCGGCGGTGCTGCTTCATCCACAAAATGGAATCCGCTTTCGCCTGTTTGTGCCATTATTTGTTCAAGTCTATCCACCAACAATTGTGCGGCAATGGGCTCGTATAGTTTAATATAGTCGAGAGAAATATCGCAAAAAGTACATTTTCCCCAATAGCAGCCGTGAGCCATGGTCAATTTATTCCAGCGACCGTCACTCCAAAGACTGTGCATTGGATTGGCAATTTCTATAACTGAAATATATTTATCGAGCAGTAAATCAGCATAATTTGGAGTACCAATATCAACTTGTTTATAATCGTTTTTGATGGATGAATTGTTGAAAACTACTTTTCCGTTTTCCTTCAAAAAAGTTCTCTTAAACTGATTGAAATCCGGATTACTTGGGGAAGGATTTAACACATTTGATAGCAACAATTCTACAGGCAATTCGCCATCATCCAAAGTAATAAAATCAAAAAAATCAAAAACCCTAATATCGGTAACGCTTCTTAATTCTGTATTTGGGAATCCACCGCCCATCGCCACTTTAAGCATAGGAAAATTGCTTTTTATAAACTGTGCGCATCTAAAAGCGCTGTACAAATTACCTGGAAACGGTACTGAAAAACAAACAAGTTTTGGCTGAAAAGCTTTCAGTTTTTTCTCTAAAATTTTCAGCGTAATCGCATCAATAAAAGTAATTTCTTTTTGTAAATTTTCGTGTAGCTCGTTAAAATCATTGGCACTTTGCCCCAATCTTTCGGCATAACGGCTAAAACCAAAATTTTCATCGGCACATTCCACAATAAAATCGGATAAATCTTCAAGATATAAAGTGGCTAAATGCTTTGCTTTATCCTGAATCCCCATGGTTCCAAAAGCCCATTCCAACTCGTCGAGTTCAGAAAACCTGGAGGCCTCAGGAAGAAAGTTTGAAGTGCAAATTTGTCTGGCAATAGTTTGATTTTTTCCCTGTAAAAAGCCAATAACAGCAGTTATGGTTTTTAGGTAATCCTCTTTTAAAGCATAGATTTGTTGTGCATTTTGAGATACAATCTTGTTATTTTCAAAGGCAAAATCAAATAAATAACGCAGACTTTCCTTGGAGAAAAGTTCCAAAATTACCTCAATACCCAAATCCATTTGAAAAGAGTTGATGTTTTTTGTGTTCAAAAATCCTTTCAAATATGCCGTAGCTGGATAAGGCGTATTTAACTGTGTAAATGGAGGCGTAATCAGGAAAATATCTTTCAAAATGTACGAGTTGAAGGTATTAGATTTATCATTAGTTGAAACCTGAATCGCTTTTGGCAACGCATTTTTAAACTCAGGCTAAATATATGAAAATACTTGGAGTGTATTTGTTTTTGTGATTTGAACGTATAACGTACAACCTTTAATATTTAACTTCTAATATTTCATATTAATAAGCCCTTTTATCAATTCCTTCGTAAAAATTAATAAAAGCATCGTTTACCACACGGTTTCCACCTGGAGTTGGATAATCGCCGGTAAAATACCAATCGCCTAAATGATTTGGACAGGCAATATGTAAATTTTCAACCGACTGAAATATGATTTCAACTTCAGCATTAATTTCGGGTGTTTTTAACATTTCTGCAATTTTATCTGAAATTTGTTCATCGCTGAAACTGTTGTAAATTTCGATTACTGCATTTTTAATTTCTACATCTTCCAACGACCGCTGATTTTTGCAGTTGTTATAAACTTCCTTCACAATATGATATTGATTGGTTTCTTTTAGCAATTCCATAGCTGCCCTGAAAGCAATAAAATCGCCCAGTTTTGCCATATCAATTCCGTAACAATCTGGATAACGAATTTGTGGTGCCGAGGAAACAATAATGATTTTTTTTGGATTTAGGCGGTCTAAAATTCGTATAATGCTTTTCTTTAAGGTAGTTCCGCGTACAATACTGTCGTCAATAATCACCAAATTATCAGTTGGTTTTACAATGCCGTAAGTAACATCGTAAATATGTGCCACCAAATCATCTCTGTGGATATCATCGGCAATAAAAGTTCGCAGTTTTGCATCTTTAACGGCCAATTTTTCAAAACGTGGAATTTCGGCCAAGATTTCTGTTACTTTTTCGGACGATAAACTGCGTTGCCCTTTTAAAATAGCATCGGTTTTTTGTACATTTAAAAAATCTACAGCCGCTTCACGCAAACCATAAAAAGAGGTTTCCGCAGTATTTGGAATATACGAGAAAACCGTGTTTTTAAGATCGCCTTTTATTTTTTCAACAATTTTTGGAAACACCAATTTCCCTAAATTTTTGCGTTCGGTATAAATATCGGCATCACTTCCTCTTGAGAAATAAATGCGTTCAAAAGAGCAGGCTTTTTTTGGTAGTTGCTCCTTGATTTTAGACATCGAAATTTTACCGCTTCGTTTTATGATTAAGGCATGCCCTCTGTCTATTTCCTTGACGTCATCAATGGCAATATTAAAAACAGTTTGAATGGCAGGACGTTCTGAAGCAACCACAACCACTTCATCATCTGCATAATAAAAAGCTGGCCGTATTCCTGAAGGATCGCGCAGTACAAATGCATCTCCGTGACCTAATAAACCAGCCATTGCATAACCACCATCCCAATTTTTAGCCGATTTTTTTAAAATCTTTTTAAGATTGATTTTTTCCTCAATCATAGGTGACGCTTCTTTTTTGGTTACGCCAGATTCCTTTTTTATTTTCTCATACAATTTAGCCACTTCATCATCAATAAAATGGCCTATTTTTTCCATTACCGTTACTGTATCGGTCATTTCTTTTGGATGTTGCCCAATTTCAACCAAATCGTTAAACAACCGTTTAGAATTGGTCATGTTGAAATTTCCTGCAACAATTAAGCTTTTGTGCATCCAGTTGCTTTGACGCAAAAATGGGTGAACGCTTTCAATGCTGTTTTTGCCAAAAGTACCATAACGTACGTGTCCCAGATACAAATTTCCTATATATGGCGCATTGTTTAATTGCCACTCCACATCATCAATTTTGTCGGGATACTCAATATTTAAATTATTTAGCCGGCCGTTAATTTGGTCGAAAATATCTTGAATGGGCTGATCTTCATTGGAGCGAATACGGCTAATATATCTTGTTCCCGGAGCTACGTTAAATTTTATGCTTGCCAAACCCGCACCATCTTGTCCACGATTGTGCTGTTTTTCCATCAACAAATACATTTTATTTAGGCCATAAAATGCTGTTCCGTATTTATCTTTATAATATTGCAGCGGTTTTAACAACCTTACCATTGCAATTCCACATTCGTGTTTAATAGCGTCACTCATAGTTGTAGTATATTTTGAATGTGAATAAAAAGAGACTGTCCAAAAGTGTTTTTTTAACCGCTAATGACGCTAAGTTTTTCGCAAGGAACGCAAAGTGTTGATTTTTAAAAAACTTAATCCTTTGCGAACATTGCGCTTTCTTTGCGAGCTTTGCGGTTAATTCGACTTTTTAAACGCTATCCTTATTTAACCTAATTCAATTTCAAATTGTGTCAATTGTTTAAATTGTAATAATCGTTTTTGAATTTCCTGATGCGTCAAATTTTCCATACGCTCTGTCCCAAATTTTTCAACACAAAATGAAGCCAGATTTGAACCTGAAATTACAGCTCGTTTCATATTTTCAAACGAGATATCTTCGGTTTTGGTAATGTGACCCATAAATCCGCCAGCAAAAGTATCTCCAGCACCTGTTGGATCAAAGACTTCTTCCAAAGGTAATGCCGGCGCAAAAAACACATTGTCGCCATTAAACAATAAAGCACCGTGTTCTCCTTTTTTAATGACCACGTATTTTGGTCCCATTTCCTGGATTTTTTTGGCCGCTTTTACCAAAGAATATTCTCCGGAAAGCTGGCGTGCTTCTTCATCATTTATGGTGATTACATCTATTTTTGCAATCACTTCCATCAATTCTGCCCATGTATTGTTCATCCAAAAATTCATCGTGTCCAACACCACTAATTTAGGACGTTTTGGAATTTGTTTAATCACCGACATTTGCACCGCAGGGTGTAAATTACCTAAAATTAAATAATCGGTATCTATAAAATTGGCTGGGACAATAGGTTTAAAATTTGCCAATACATTTAAGTCGGTGGTTAAAGTATCTCGCGAGTTTAAATCGTTGTGGTATTTGCCGCTCCAAAAAAAAGTTTTTTCATCCTCAATAATTTCAATGCCATCGGTATTTATATTCCTTTTATTTAATTTTTCTAAATATTTCTTTGGAAAATCGCCTCCAACTACGGAAACAATTCCTGAATAAATGCCAAATTGTGATGCGGAAAGTGAAATATATGTTGCAGAACCTCCTAAAATTTTATCCGTTTTCCCAAAAGGTGTTTCAATAGCATCAAAAGCAACGGTTCCTATAATTAATAATTTGCTCATATTTTACGGTAGTTAACACACTGTTGTACTGGATTAATTTGTCTAATATTTTTTTTAAAGAACACTTGTGTTTACTTTTGCAAAAATAAGTTTAAAAAATGACTATCAAAGAAATACAAGAAGAAATTATAGACGAGTTTTCCATGTTTGAGGATTGGATGGAACGTTATGAATATATTATTGACTTGGGAAAATCGCTGCCTCTTATTGAAGATGAATTTATAACAGATTCAAATTTAATTGTAGGATGCCAGTCTAAAGTATGGCTATATTCTGAAATTGAAGGCGACAAAATTAAATTTACGGCCGACAGCGATGCCATTTTAACCAAAGGAATTGTAGCGCTTTTGTTGCGCGTTTTCAACAACCAAAAACCTAAGGACATTTTAGATGCTGATTTGTATTTTGTTGATAAAATTGGCCTTAAAGAACATTTATCACCTACACGTGCCAATGGATTGGTTTCAATGATCAAACAAATAAAATTATACGCGCTGGCTTTTCAATCAAAATTAGGTTAAGAAGTCCGAAGTCCGAAGTCGGAAGTCGGAAGTCGGGAGTTGGGAGTCGGAAGTCCGAAGAAGGAAGACGGAAGTTTGAACTTCCCTGATTAATGTTGACCGGTTTTTAGTCATTATTTATTATTCATTGAAGTCGCGTTAGGGGTTGAAGAGGAAATCCTTTTTTTATTCGCCTTTCGGCGAAGTAAAAAAGATTGAAACGAAAAACCCGACCCGCCAGCTGGCGGGGAACGCCCAAAAAATTCTATTGATAAGATAAGATTTTAGCCGTTAATAGTTATGCAAATAGGTAAATAATTGTATATTTGCCCTTATTTAGAATGAATATAAAGAAAGGCTTTTAAAATGAACAGCACACACGCGCAAGAACTTGGCGATAAAATAGTTGCGAAACTAAAAACTATTTACGACCCGGAAATTCCTGTAGATATATTTGAATTGGGTTTAATATATGACGTATTTGTTAGCGAAAACAACGACGTAAAAATATTAATGACCCTAACTTCACCCAATTGTCCGGTTGCAGAAACCTTACCTGTGGAAGTTGAAGAAAAAGTAAAAACAATTGATGATGTTAAAAATGCGGAAGTTGAAATTACTTTTGATCCGATGTGGACGCAGGATATGATGAGTGAAGAAGCAAAATTAGAACTCGGATTTTTATAGATGAACGATGAAATTGTAAATAGGGTGGCCAACAGCCAACTAAAAACAATTGATTTGGAAGATTTATATCCAAAAGGCACAAGAACTGTCATTGACATCAAAAACTGGTTGTTTCACGAACAAATTTTGAAAGAAACCGATTTTCGGGAACACCTTAAAAACCATGATTGGAGCCAATACAAAGATCATTATGTGGCGCTTACGTGTACTTCAGACGCCATTATTCCTTCTTGGGCTTATATGTTGATTACCACCTACGTTTCTCCTTTTGCAAAAAAAATTGTTGCCGGAAATCTGATAGTGTTAGAAACTTCCATATTTCAGGATATTATTTTTCATTTTAATGTCGAAGAATTTGTTGGAAAACGGGTAATTATCAAAGGCTGTTCCAACAAACCAATTCCAGAAACTGCTTATATTCAATTGATTGAAAAATTACAACCGCTTGTTAAATCCATTATGTTTGGTGAAGCTTGTTCAACGGTTCCTCTTTTTAAAAAATAACAAAAATATTTTCTAATTTC
>JBAZGP010000002.1:15267-40933 GCA_041652835.1 Lutibacter sp.
CTTTTTAACAAAACACTAAGCTTGCTATTTTTGTAGCATAAAAATCAACTTTAATGAAAAAAATAATCACATCAATAGCAGTCGTTTTAAGTTGTTCTTTCACTTTTGCCCAAGAAAAAGAAACGCCAAAAGAAGGTTGGCACAAAACAGGAAACATAATATTGTTATTCAACCAATCTGCTTTTTCCGATTGGGTTACCGGTGGAGAAAATACCATTGCCGGAAATTTAGGGTTGAACTACGAATTTAATTATTTAAAAGGTGATATTTCCTGGGATAGCAAAATATTAGCTTCTTACGGACTAACAAAAAGCAAAAGCAGTGAATTTGAAAAGAAAACCGATGACCGTTTTGAGTTTAATTCCGTGGTAGGAAAAAAAGCAAAAGGCTATTGGTATTATTCTGCTTTTATAAACTTTAAAACCCAATTTACCAAAGGCTACGTTTACGGAAAAGACCTAAACGGAAAAGAAATAAGAACAGAATACACCAACTTTTTGTCGCCTGCGGAATTGACTTTCGGGCCGGGAATGCTTTGGAAAAAATCAGATAATTTGAAGTTCAATTTGGCGCCTGTAAGCTCAAAAGTAATTTTTGTAGATAAGAATTTTACACTTCCTAATGATGCCTATTTTGGAGTAGAAGAAGGAAAAAGCACCAAATATGAATTGGGCTTTTACGCTTCTGGCTACGCTAAATTAACTGTAATGGAAAATGTTACCATGGAAAATATCTTAAATTTATACAGTAATTATTTAGAAGATCCGCAAAATGTGGATATAGATTATACGATGAATTTGATTATGAAAATCAACAGTTATTTATCGGCAAATTTTACTTTCCAAACTATTTATGACGACAATGCTTTTGAAGGATTTCAGGTACGTGAAGTTTTTGGCGTTGGAATCAACTATGGTTTTTAAAATTGTTTAAACCACTTATAAAAAGGACGCTCTTTTTAGAGCGTCCTTTTTATTTCAAAATTGAATTTTTATTACTTAAATTAGCTACAAAATAACTCAAAAAAATGTCTTTACTATTATTATATGCATTCTTAGCAATTGCTTTTTCTTTCATCTGCTCCATACTTGAGGCGGTTTTACTTAGTATAACCTCCACGTTTATTAATATAAAAAAAAGAGAAGGTAAAAAATATGCGATTGTATTTGAACGATTAAAAAAAGATATTGACAAGCCTTTAATTGCAATATTAACGGTTAATACAATTGCACATACAGTTGGCGCCATTTTAGTGGGCGTACAAGCCGAAACACTTGACTATAAAATTAATTTTTTAGGTTTAAATGTTGTAGGTGTCGTTTCTGCAATAATGACATTTCTAATATTGGTTGCTTCAGAAATACTCCCTAAAACTATTGGTGCCACCTATTGGAAACAACTTGCAAGTGTTTCATCTGTCGCTTTGGTTTTACTTATATTTCCTTTAAAGGTTACTGGTATTTTATGGTTTTTACAACTCACTACAAAATTAGTTGGAGGCAAAAAGAAGCACGGTTCAATTTTAAGTTTAAGCAGGGAGGAATTTCATGCAATGGCTGATATTGCGCATGAAGAAGGTGTTTTTGAAGAAGGTGAAAGTGCTATAATTAAAAATTTACTATCTTTTAAAAAGGTTTTGGCAAAACATATTATGACGCCAAGAACTGTTTTAATAACTGCTTCAGAAGAAGATTCCATTAAATCATTCTTCATAAAATACCCTAAACTTCATTTTTCCAGAATTCCTATTTATAAAAATAATACCGATAATATTACAGGGTATATTTTAAAAGATGAAGTTTTAGAAGAAATTATTAATGGCAACGGCGAAAAACAACTCGCGCAAATAAAACGAGAAATATTGGTAACCAACCGAAATTTACCAATTCCAGACTTGTTCGAAAAATTTATTGCCAAAAGGGAACAAATTGCTTTAGTTGTTGACGAATATGGTTCAACTAGCGGTTTGGTAACCATGGAAGATGTTATTGAAACCCTTTTAGGTTTGGAGATTATGGACGAAAGTGACAATGTTGCCGACTTACAATTGATGGCGCGTAAAAGTTGGAAAACAAGAGCCAAAAAAATGGGCATTATTTATGAAAAGGGGTCTGAAGATGACACTATTTAATTCTCTTCCTGAAATTCTTCGTACAACAAATCGTTATAAGGAAAACGGGTGATGTGAATTTTTTTCACTTCTTCAAAAACCTTTTCTTTAAACTCCTCCATATTTTCTTTGTTCAATGCAGAAATAAACACACAATTATTGTCGAGTCTGTTCATCCATGTTTTCTTCCATTCTTCCAAAGAATAATGAATTTCTGTTTTTTCAGTCACCAAATCATCTTCCTCAATAGTTTGATGTTTAAACGCATCAATTTTATTAAAAACAATGATTGTAGGCTTATCGGCACTTCTAATTTCGGCTAAGGTTTTGTTTACTGAAGCCATATGATCTTCAAAATTTGGATGTGAAATATCAACCACGTGAAGCAGTAAATCAGCTTCACGAACCTCATCCAACGTAGATTTAAAGGATTCTATTAATTGTGTTGGTAATTTTCTGATAAAACCAACGGTGTCTGTTAACAAAAACGGAATATTTTTAATCACCACTTTTCTAACGGTAGTGTCTAAAGTTGCAAACAATTTATTTTCTGCAAAAACATCACTTTTACTCACCAAATTCATTAAAGTGGATTTTCCTACGTTGGTGTAACCCACCAAAGCAACCCGAACCATTTTTCCGCGATTTTTACGTTGAACGGTCATTTGTTTGTCAACAATCTCCAGCTTTTTTTTCAGCAAGGATATTTTATCCCTAATAATTCTTCGGTCAGTTTCAATCTCTGTTTCACCGGGACCACGCATTCCAATTCCTCCTTTTTGACGTTCCAAGTGTGTCCAAAGTCTTGTTAAACGCGGCAATAAATATTGACATTGCGCCAATTCCACTTGTGTTCGTGCATAACTTGTTTGTGCTCTTGCCGCAAAAATATCGAGAATTAAATTGGTTCTGTCCAATATTTTACAGTTGAGTACGCGTTCAATATTTCGCAATTGGGAAGAACTTAATTCATCATCAAAAATGGCTGTTCCAACGTCATTGGCTTCAAGATACTGCCTTACTTCCTCCAATTTACCAGTACCGATAAATGTTTTCGGATTGGGAGTATCTAACTTTTGAATAAATCTTTTTACTGCCAACCCGCCAGCGGTAAGCGTTAAAAATTCCAATTCATCCAAATATTCATTTGATTTTTCTTCATTTTGATGTTGGGTAATCAACCCTATCAAGACAACTTTTTCAGTGGTATCCTCTATATTTTCAATCATAATCAAAATAGCCTATAGCTATATCTATTTTTAAAAATCCAAACAACTCAATGTTCCTGCCAATTTTAACTCTTTTCATTTATTGAAGCAAAGATACAAATTACCAAGTTCAATTTTGATTTTGTGTTTGGGACATTTACTTAATTTGATTGATTGCTTCATCTGAAAAAAACACACGAAAAACCTAAATTTCATCAACTTGTATTGATTAAAAAGTTTATTGTAATTTGCCGCCGTTTTTATAAATTACCATCCATAAAAACAAAAGTGTAACTTTTATTCAGAAGAAAACTTATGAAAACCTATTCAGAAAAGGAAATCAGCCAACTTTTAAAGGGCACTTTGATTGGGAATACCAGCCATAAAATTAGCGGACCGGAGCATTTGGAAAAAGCAGAAACCAATCATATTTCATTTATAGGAAGTAAAAAATATGTGCGTTTTTGGGAAACTTCAAAAGCTTGTGTGGCTATAGTAAATGAAGATTTACACTTTGAACCGGGAGAAAATCGCGCTTTAATTAAAGTAAAAAATGCCGATTTGGCCATGGCCAAATTGTTGGAACTGTTTCAACCCAATTTGTCTGATTTTGAATTTGCCATCCATCCTTCGGCAGTTGTTCATTCTTCAGCAACAATTGGTAAAGACAGTAAAATTGGTGCAAACTGTTATGTTGGAAAAAATGTTGTTTTAGGTGATGGAGTTGTGTTGTTTCCAAATGTGACTATTTTAGACGACACCAAAATTGGAAATGGAACTGTTATTTGGTCGGGTACGGTAATTCGAGAACGCTGTGAAATTGGCAATTTTTGCATTTTTCATATCAATGTTAGTATTGGTGCGGACGGATTTGGCTATTGTGCCAGTGAAGATGGGCAGGGCTTGGTTAAAATTTCGCATATTGGAAATGTGGTGATTGGAAATCACGTAGAAATTGGAGCCAATTCTTGTGTAGATCGAGGCAAATTTAGTTCAACACAAATTGGCGATGGCTGTAAAATTGACAACTTGGTGCAAATTGGGCACAATTGTATAATGGGACGATTTTGTATTATGGCAGGCCACAGTGGTTTGGCTGGTTCGGTTACGCTTGGCGACGGAGTTATAATTGGCGGAAGTGCTTCCATTTCAGACCATGTTACCATTCATTCAGGCGCTATTGTAGCAGGAGGTTCGGGCGTAATGAATGATGTTCCTGCCGGAAAAACGGTATTGGGCTATCCTGCACAAGATTCAAGAGAAATGCTTAAACAATGGATTGCCTTACGCAGACTGGTTTAAATAAAAAATGTTATTGTAAAAGAAAGGGCTACAGTGTTTTTAAGACATAAAATATTTTATAGTCCTATAATTAATACATGAAGGTCTTAGATTTAGGCAACTTTCTCAAACAAAAGGAATACTTAGTATTTCTAATAAAAGAAGGGTATTTAGATAGTTTTATGAATTGCGAAAAGATTCTCTTTCTGAGCAAATTAAATGAATTCCAATTTAAATGATTTTTTTATTAAAATATGGATAAACCATAGAAGAAGTAGGTCATATTTTAGATGACATAGTTTCTGAAATAACGAATTATAATAAGTTCCCTGAAAGAATTGCCTTTAATCCCTTCTCCTAAAAAAGCAAACTTAAATTAACTAAAGCGTTAATTACGAGACAAAGCAAGTATAATTACCTATAAATATGATATTTAACTAAAAAATATTTACTTTTGGTGAATACATTCCCTAAAAAGCATTACTTTTGGGGAATACAATCACTATAAGACATGATTAAACGGGAGTTAAGTAGTACTATTGAAAGTAAGTTTGGAAAAGGAAAAGCCATTATAATTATTGGCCCACGACAGGTTGGAAAAACAACATTGTGTAAAAATATTCTTGAAAACAAAGACCATTTATTTTTTGATGGAGATGATCCAACAGTTAGGAATATTCTTACAAATCCAAATACAGAACAGTTAAAAAGCATTATAGCCAATCATAAAGTTATTTTTATTGATGAAGCACAACGAATTGAAAATATAGGCTTAACATTGAAGATTATTACAGATCAATTCAAAGATGTTCAAATATTAGTCAGTGGTTCTTCAGCTTTTGAAATCAATAATAAATTAAACGAACCTTTAACAGGTAGAAAGTGGGAATACAAGCTCTTTCCAATTTCCTGGAGAGAATTAGAAAATGATATTGGATATCTAAAATCAGAACAACAATTAGAACTAAGGTTGCTGTATGGTTTTTATCCAGATGTTATAAATAACCCTGGAGATGAAATTGAAGTATTAAAACAATTAGTTTCAAGTTATCTCTATAAAGATATTTTGTCATATAGTGGAATTCGCAAACCTGAAATATTAGAGAAAATATTAAAAGCATTAGCATTACAGTTAGGAAGTGAAGTAAGTTACAATGAACTTGCGCAATTAATTGGAGTTGATAAAAACACTATTAATAGTTATATAGATTTGCTAGTTCAGGGCTATGTAATTTTTAAACTTCCAAGTTTTAGCAGAAATCTTAGAAATGAGATTAAAACCAATCAAAAAATTTATTTTTATGATACAGGACTTAGAAATATGCTGATAGGTAACTTTACACCACTTGAAAACAGGATTGATAAAGGTGCTATTTGGGAAAATTTTTTAATTGCTGAACGTATAAAGAATTTAAATTATCAAGGTTCATTAGCTAACTCTTATTTTTGGAGAACAAAACAGCAGCAAGAGATTGATTATATTGAGGAAGAATCAGGTGTTGTCACAGGCTATGAATTTAAATGGAATCCAAAAGCAAAAACCAAAAATCATAAAAGTTTTATTGAAGCATATAGTTCAACAATTAAGGTAATTAATAGAAGTAATTTTAGAGAATTTCTAAAATAGATAATATTAAGATTTATTAAATAAAAAGGAACTGTAAGGTAAAAAAAGAAAATAACAAAGAAGCTGTTTTTGAATGGCTTAAAACTAAATTAATAGAAACGATATAAAGAATATTTAAAAGGCATAAAAATTCACTTTTATAAAAATAATGGCTAATGTCAAAATCTAATACCAGAAAAGCATTAAACCCTGCTTACCGTAAACACAAACCAATTCGTAAAAATGTAAATCAATTTGTTGAACAATTAAAAGAATGTTTAGTTTCTATTAAATGGATTGATGATAATAACGAGAGTGAAGAACATCTAAAAGAACCTTTAAAAAACTTTCTTCAAAATACATTTTACAGTGAAAATCATATCAATACAAAAGACAGAATTGATTTAGCCATCTATTTAGGTAAAAATGCCAAAAGCGATGTAGGTGTAATTATAGAAGCCAAAAAACCAAGTAACAAAGCAGAATTTTTAACACCTCACAATCTTAATAGAAAGGCACTACAGGAACTTTTATTGTATTACCTACGCGAACGTTTAGACAATAAAAACAACAGCATAAAACATCTGATTGCAACAAACGGCTATGAGTGGTATTTATTTAAAGCAGAAGATTTCTATAATATTTTCTTCAAAAACAAACCATTAATAAAAGAATACGAAGCATTTAGAGATGGTTTAAAAGACACTACTAAAAATGAGTTGTTTTACAATGAAATAGCTAAAAAATACATTGCCCAAGTTCAGGACGAACTGCCTTTTGTTCATTTAGATTTTAATAAAACAAATTTTGATACTTTAAGTGATGCACATTTAAATACATTGTATAAAGTATTTTCTAATGTCCATTTATTAGGGCAAAGTTTTGGAAACGACAGCAACCAATTAAATAAAGTATTCTATAATGAATTACTACATATAATTGGATTGGAAGAAATAAAAGACAAAGGCAAAAAAATTATATATCGTAAATCTGATAAAACCAGAGATTATGCTTCACTATTAGAAAACACCATTTTTGCCTTAGAGGATAAAGATTATTTAAGAAATGTAAAAGGTTTTAATAGCGATGGTGACAAACCTTTCAATGTTGGTTTAGACCTTTGTTTAACTTGGATAAATCGTATATTATTTTTAAAACTTTTAGAATCTCAATTACTCACCTATCACAAAGGAGCAAAAGAATACAAGTTTTTACAATCCGATTTTATAAAAGGTTTTGATGATTTAAACAATTTATTCTTTTCTGCTTTAGCAAAAAAAACAGAAGAAAGACACCCACGTTATAAAGAGCATTTTAAAAACATTCCTTATTTAAACAGTTCTCTTTTTGAACGTAACAGTATTGAAACGGATACCTTTGAAATTTCAGCATTAAATGATGATGAAATGGAAGTGTTAAGCACAACTGTTTTAAAAGATGCCAATGGGAAACGTTTTAAAGGAAAATTAAACACCCTCGATTATTTATTTAAGTTTTTAGATGCCTACGATTTTGCAACAGATGGTACTGAAGGTATTGCAGACGAACACGAAAATAAAACATTAATAAACGCCTCAGTATTAGGTTTAATATTTGAAAAGATTAATGGATACAAAGAAGGTTCATTTTACACACCAGCATACATTACAATGTATATGTGTAAAGAATCATTGCGCAGTGCGGTAGTTCAAAAATTTAAAGAACAGGAAAACGACCAAATAGAAACTTTTGAAAATTTAAAAGCCTATTGCCACCGCTTTTTTAAAGTTGAAGATACTACACGTTTTAATAAAATTATAAACACTTTACGTATTTGTGATCCGGCTGTGGGTTCTGGTCACTTTTTAGTAAGTGCATTAAATGAATTAATTGTAATTAAAAACGAATTAGGTATTTTAATTGATGCCAAAGGAATGGCATTGCGTTGTGATATACAAATAGAAAATGACGAGTTGTACATTACTGATGATAGTGGTTTTTTATATGAATACAACCCGCATATTAAAGAAAGTGCAAGAATACAACATACCTTATTTCACGAAAAACAAACCCTTATTGAAAATTGTTTATTCGGAGTAGATATTAACCCCAATTCAGTTAAAATTTGCCGTTTAAGGTTATGGATTGAACTATTAAAAAATGCTTACTATACCTCAAATAATGAATTACAAACACTCCCAAATATTGATATAAATATTAAATGTGGTAACTCATTAATAAGTCGTTTTGATTTAAAGGATGATTTAAAAGATGCATTCAAAGGAAAAGAGGTAAAATATAATTTTAAAGATTATAAAAAAGCTGTAGAAGATTATAAAAATACCAATTCTAAAGAGCAAAAAAGAGAAGTGTTAGAAATTATTGAAGCGGTAAAATATAACTTTAAAAGTACTTTAGATAATACATTTATTGATAAGTTTATTAAAATACAAGAAGAGTTTATTTTAGAAAATGAACGCATTAATAATTTAAAAAAGTTTGAAGAAAATATTTCAAAAGCAGAGAAAGACCGTTTGGCAGCATTAAAGTTAAAATTAGAAAAAGCCTTTGCCGAAAAAGAAGAAATTGTAAACAATGCCATTTACAACAGTGCCTTTGAATGGCGCTTTGAATTTCCTGAAGTATTAGATGATTTAGGAAATTATATTGGGTTTGATGTGGTGATTGGGAATCCGCCTTATATGAGAGTACAAGAAATTCAAGCTTCTCAACCTAATCAGAAAATTTACTACGAAACACAATATCAAAATGCGAAAGCAGCATATGATTTAGCTAATTTGTTTTTTGAATTAGCAATAAATATCTCTAATACAAAAGCACATAATACCTTTATTTTCCCTCATAAATTTTTCAACTCCGCAAGTTCGGAAGTTTTTAGAAATTATTTAATAGAAGGCAAATTCATTGACAAAGTTGCACACTTTGGTGCAAATATGGTTTTTGAGGATGCTGATACTTACACTTGTATTGCTTGGTTTAGCAAACATCAAAACGAGGGATTTGAATTTCAACAGTTCCCTTTCAAATCAGACTTTCAAAACCTGATGACTAAGAATGAAAACTATAGTTTGATGTCGTATAAAATGATTCATAAAGCATCGCAACTATACGGCAGTAACCAATGGATAATGTTTAATAATGAACTTGGCTTTAATATTTTTGAAAAAATTTACAACGAATCAAAACTTTTTGCAGATGCTTTTGAAGGAATATTTCAAGGATTAGCAACAAGTAAAGATGATTTATATATTCTTGAAATGACTGATAAAGATTCTTTTAAATTCAAAGTGCCTATAAGTGGAAAAGAATATGAATTAGAGAAGGAATTATTTAAACCTTTCTTAATGGGAAAAGATGTACAACGATACAGCTATTTAACAACAAACCGATTTGTCTTTTTTCCATACAAACTCAAAAATGGAAATGCAGAAATTGTAAGTATAGAAGAGATAAAAGAAAAATACCCGAAAACATATCAATATGTAATTGACCACGAAAAAATATTTAGAGACAGAGAATCAGGCAAAGCTGGTAAAATGCAGCATTGGCACGCATACATTTACCCTAAAAATTTAAATAAATTTGAACAGCCAAAGTTAACTTCAATGGAAATATGTGCAAATCATCCTAATGTAACTTTGAATTTGGAAAATTTGTATCATACCACAAAAGCATATAGTTGGGTTAAAAAAGAGGAAACAAAAGAAAGCTACGAGTATCTTTTATCCATAGCCAATTCAAAATTATTGTGGTGGTTTTTAAAAACTACTGGCGATACCTTACAAGGAGATGCAAGAACTTTTAAGACTAATTATTTAAATCCATTTCCATTACCAATAATTGTTGGGCAAGAAATAGAAAATAATATCTCAGAAAAAGTTAAGCTGGTAATGGAACAGAAGAAATTAAATTCCAAAGGCAATACAACTACAATTGAAAAAGAAATCGACCAATTGGTTTATGAGTTGTATGAGTTAACTGAAGAAGAAATCGCCATAGTTGAGAATAGTTAAAATGAAATAACCTTTGAAGAATATAAAATCTACGAGCAATTCACAACTAGCCATGGATTGTTCGTGTACAAAAAAAAATAAATCCTGATAGGGTTATATCAGGATTTAAAAAGAGTTGCTATTTAAAGATCCGCTGTAAAAAGACTGTTGCGCCCACTTACTCTTAATTGCTCGCCCAACATCACTAATCTTTAATAACATTACAAAAATAGGGAATTTAATGACAAATGAAGAAAAAATAAAGACATTGGTTTCAAAACTTTTTTTAACTCGGTTCTTTTAACATCTGGCATTTATTCTTTATTTTCTTTAATAGTTGATGAAAGTAACTTAACATAATAAATAATTGATGTCGTAATAATCCAAACAGTTAATATAATTACAATTTTTTCAAGGATTCCATTTTCCCAATTATTTAAAATCATTGTTTTTACTGCGTAAAACTCAAAAATAAAGGGAGATAATATTAGTGGAAATAAAGGTAAAATCATAAAGAACGCCGGCCAACTGTATTTCCCGTTATTTATATATTTACTATTTAATTCTTCCAAATAAGAGAATGGCATTATTAATCTTAAAAACGAATTTGAATAATAAGGATCTTCTAATGGTGTCTCTTTCAAGTTGTAATGAACTTTTCCAATCTTCTTAATATTTTTTAACAACACTGCTCTGTGAGCGTTTAGTGTGGCAAAAACTAGAAGCACGAAGGCAAATATTAAAGGAATAAAAAGTTTTGTAAGACTAACATCATTAATCGAAATAGGTCCTAAACTGATATTTGAAACTATATTTTTGTCTATGATGAAATAGGCTACAATTAAAAGACCCATTATAAGACTAAGCTTATCATTTCTTTTGTTAGTCGTATTTAGTTTGTCAATCAATATCTTGAAAAAATCTTTCAAATTTTCAGGTGAATTATCTTGAATAAATTCATTAATTTCTTTATCTGTCATATTCTGCTTAGTGCTAACGTGTTTTATTACGATTTGTGCGACCTAAAAACCGGAGGTTTTTAGGTCGTAACAAATTTTATTGACTGTTTGTACGTTTGTATTAGTTCAAATTTAAGCATTTATTATGCGTGGCTTGTGAGTTGTGCTTTTTTATCCTAATGTTCATTTTGAGCTAATATTTCTATAATATAGTTCACAAAAGTGTCTTTAATATTTTTATTCAAATCACGCATATTTTTGAAATTATTAACATTGATTCGATTAATAATTTTATAGCACATGTCCTTTGGTAAATCAATTTCATAATTTTCGTTAAATTTTTCTAGAATGTTATTTACTCTAAACTCTACAAACTTCTTTTTGTCATTTTGATATAATAACATAAAGTAGCCTTTGTAATCAAAACGGGATCTCAATTCTGGTGATATTCTTTTTGGAAAATCTTCTTTACTTATGTTTGAAGTAAAAATAATAATGAAACCATTTAAGTCAATTTCTTCGGCCATTGAACTGACCATTTTTCCGCTTTCAAGAACATCCAAAAAGTAGTTGAATAACGTAGAATTTGATTTTTCAAATTCATCAATTAAAATTAACCCTGTATCAGTCTCTTTAACTCTAATAAAAATTTCCCCTTCTTCACTTCCAATATATCCTCTTGGACTTCCAATAAGAGAGTTTAATGAATTATCGCTACTATAATTCCCAAAATTAATTTTAGCAATTTTGCTTTTCCCTCCTAAAGATTTGTGAATTGCTCTAGCTACTTCCGTTTTTCCTACTCCAGAATCTCCCATAAGAAATAGAGATAAAATTTTATGCTCGCCTAACTTATTAAATACTCTGAAATTTCTGATTAATTCGGTAAAATCATCCTTAAATTTTTCATGACCATAAATATGTTTAGTAAAAGAATCTGTAAATACATTAATTTCATCTCTGTTTAAATCAATGATTTTTTTGTGTTTTAATTTTTTTGATTTGACAGTATTATCAACTTCATTAAACTCTACTTCAATATCTTCAATGACGTCTATATCCAGAAAACTGTCAAAAAAGTAACGTAAATTGTATTCGAATAATTCTTTATGAATTTTATCAGCGATAAAAATAGTTTCAGTTGGGTATTTAGGCAATACAAGTTCTGCATTATATTGTAGTCTATCTAGACCTGCTAACGAAGAAATGTCAATAATTTGGCAATATTCATCAATTTCTACAATTTTATCAAAATTAAGCAAACTGTCAGTTATACTAATTATATCCTTGCCTTGTTCTGATTTTAATTTCTTGTAGAAAGCAAAATAGTTTTTATCGAAAAAAAGAAGTTGTTTAGCCATTATTAAGCTCAATTTGGAATAGAAACATTTTGAATTATTGCTAATAAATCCACGTAATGAAATTCTTTATTTCCGTCTTTTGAACTAGTAAACAAGAATTCTGTATTATCCTTTTTTGCGGTGTATTGACTATCTTGTATTTCCTGAATGTCTTCATTCTTATTTTCTACCATATTTTGCATTGTACCAAGTTCTTGAAAGAACTCAAAAGAATTTTTTAAAGAATCAACTTTAATCTTTCCTTTATATAGACCTACAATAGAAACTTTACCTATGAATAAATCGTCAACGCTGTATGAACTTTCAAATTCGCTCTCAAAAGTTAGTGGTATTTTTATAATTAATTCATCATCACTTTGTTCAATAATACCTTTAATTTTATAAGAGTAATCTTTAAACATTGAGTTGAATAAATTATTAATATCAAACCCATTTGCACCTGGAATATTCATACCTTTAAAAGAACCGCTTGTGAATAATTTTACTGTTCTTAATTCAGCCTCATTTTCTAAAGATAAATTGACGTTGTCAATTTTAATTAAACCCCCTTCTTTTAAGTCATCGAAATTAGAAATAGGCTGGCTTTTCTCAATTATTTCATTTAATATTACAGACTTAGTAGTTTTAATTTCAAAAGTTTCAAGTACTTTTTGAGAATCTGATTTAATATTTTTTCTACCTGCTTCTCCGTCAATTCCTATACCTGCGATATTAAAGATGTTTAGAAAATTAATTCCTAACTTCCCGCGATAGTCTACCTCTTTTCCGTCACTACCTTCAGTTTGTTTTTCCTTACTTAATGCAATGACATTACTTAACATCATTTTGATTTCGTAAACTTTTGGAAAATTAATATAGTAGATGTTGAAAATCATATTTAAATTTTTATTGAATATTTGTACATTTGTTTTAGCTCAAATTTAAGCATAAATTTTATACGGCTTGTACATAGTGCTATTCCAGTTTTATATTCAAGTATTTTTCGATATCTAAACCATAATCTTCAATACTTTTTCCCTCTGGAATACTAACTCCAATTACTTTATGGGTTTCATAAAATTTCATTATGACAAAAAAACGACTTTCATCTTTCGAAAAATAATATTTATAGTCAAATACTTTTTTGTTCTTTGGATTGCCTTCAATCCAATTACCAAAATATTCTTTTTCTAATTCCCAATAATAAAAGTGCGCATTGGCAGATAAATTTATCAGTTCCATTTTGTCCGAAAAATAATGAGTCGAACCCTTGATTTGAAGTTCAAAATGATAGAAACAAAGTCCTCGTATGATTTTTTCAAAATAAGTGTCTATGTAAATAGACTTTTCTCTCCAGTATCCTTTTCCTTCATAATTTTTAAATTGATTTTCGACTAAATCTGTTGCTAGACCCAAACTCTCTTTTCTTTTAAGTCCTCTGATTACTTTTTCATAGAATTGTTTCTGAGCGATTTCGGAAGCATGAGACATAGAAATCATATGTACTCGAATTCTCTCATCAATTTTCGATAAATCCTGGTTGTGTTTTTTACAAGCATATACCTTGATTAGTTCCTCTCTATGTCCTTTCGGGAATAGATTTTGTGGTGGTACGTGTTCAACTCCAATAGCAGTTTCTCCGCACCAATAGCATTTGTTCTGATTTTCTCTTTTTGAATTCTGACTCAATTTTCTCGTATTATGTACAACGGATTGACGAAAGTTGTGGGTTTGAAACCGTAATTTTCCGATGTTTAAATGTAATAATTTTATATTTTAGAAACATTCTATTTTACTGAATTAAGCAATTTTGATTATTTGTTGGGCATAGTTATTTTAATGCATTTTTGATTAATGTTCCATTCTTACAAGCTTCCATAAGCCCGTTGTACCATATACTTAATGGAAGTTCTCTATTTGGAGAAAATTCAAGTGTTTTAGTTTCTTTATAATGTCCTACTTTCGGAGGTAAGATTCCCTCAACGCCATTACCTAATACGGCATTACATCTTACAGTCGTTGCAAGCCCATCACCCCAATCATCCGCTCTATCCCAAAATCCATCTGTATCATCAGAAGCCCAATCAATTACTGCAACTTTTCGTATTTTTTTAGGGTCAAAACGATGTATAGGAAATACTTTATTCAAGTGAATATCTCCAAAACCATAACCTATAAAAAGAAAAGAATCTGCTTCATAGGCAAGTTTATCTAATTTTCCAAAATATTGTTTGAAAGGTACTTTTAGAAGTTGGTTTGGTTTGTCTAAACCTGTAATGATATTTGAATTAAGATGCTTAATTCCATTACTAGTTTGATTAATATTTCTTTGTCCAGCTCCAGGATGAAATTTACTTTTCAAATCTTGTTGCCAGAAAATAGGATGGTCATCAATTTCGTTTATATCTCTTGTGTCAAAATGTACCGAACCGTGTAAATGATAACAAAAATTCCATTTTGAATTATAAAACTCAGATGTGTCAAATTCACCAGTTTGATGATTAAATCCTGTCGACAAGTCAGGAAGAGCAGATAGTATTACATTGTCATAATTTAAATTAATGAAACCTAATTCAAAATCTTCCTTTAGGTTTTCAAAAAAAAGTCTGAGTGAAGTTAATTCGGCAGATTTTTTAGTTTGTAATTCTAGACATTGTTTTCTGAAATACCGCAGGAGTTCGTCTATTAAATATCCATGTAGATTCTGAAAATCCATCCCGTCAGCAATTTTTTTGTTCCTATAAAATAGTATTTCTGGAAATGATTTAAAATCTATAAAAGCATTTAACGGATTGTGACCCCCCCAATAATTGCTTTCAGATATTGAAGCAATATTTTGAATTGTGAATAATGTTTGTTCGAAATTTGGAGCTTTATATTGTCCATTTTTTGATTGTTTGGAGAAATGAGTTTCTGCTTTGTCTTTAACCCATGTATAAATATTTTTCGATTCATTGTCAGCTAATGGTAAGTGATGACTAGCCCAACTTTCAAACAAATTGTCAATATCAGATACCGAAGGCATGCCAAAATCCAATGAAGCTCCAGCTCCAACTATTATCAGAAGTTTTTTTTTCATTCGTAATTATACCCAATAAGTTTATGATTTGTGCGACTGGAAAATCGGAGATTTTTCGGTTTTAGCAAATCGCTTGTTGAATGTTTGTCAGTTAATATTTAGTTTAAATGTAAGCATAAATTTTATACAGCTTGGCAAGCGTTTCTATATATCATTTTTGACTCTTTCCCATTCTCGTTTTAATATCTTTTGACTAAGATCTATAATTTCTTGATGTTTTTCCCAAAAATTCATTTCACTTAGAACTCCTTCTGTATACAAATCAATTCTCATTTCCTTAATTAATTTCACTAAATTTGAGTGGTCAGATTCATTCGGATTTATTAGTAACATAATTTTATGTTCTAACTCTGTAATTCTATAATATTCAGAATCTTTTCTATCCTCAGTTCCGGTAACAGCATAATGTGCTGATTTAGCAGTTATTTCGACAATCGTATTTCTTAAATCATTTATCCATTGTTGTCTTATTGGTGACACCAAATTTTTCGAAGCAATTTTGGAATTTGCCTGTAAAGTTTTTTCAGTTATAAAAATAGAAATCAACGGTCCAAAAAAGACAGCAAGTACAGCTATTGTTAAAGAAAGCACAGGTATTAATTTATTAAAATCAATCAATTTTCTATATTTTTAAAGTTCTTATTTAATGCTTGCCAACGTGTTTTTATAAGATTTGTGCCATCTAAAAATCGGAAATTTTTCGGATATAGCAAATCTGTTAGTTTTATGTTTGTCGGTTTGTACTAAATCCGATTTGAGCATAAATTATATACAGCCAAAAGTTATTTTTGATAAAAACCATCTTTTTCTCGTGTTATTTTAAAGGTAGTTGAATCAATTTTTTCAAATTCTATTTGTTCAGCACTTCTTGCGAATTTTTTCTCTTTTTCGTATTCTCCACATAAAAAAATTCTGTCATTGAAATTTTCGAATAAATAGTTTATAAAATCAAAATCCTCTTTTAATTTAAATATATGATTATCTATTACTTGCTCAATATTTTTCCCATTAAAAAAGTGTTTACCTAAAACAATACATTTAATGGCATTTTTGGGATAGTGTAATTTTCTTTCTGAATCTCCTTTTAAATCATTTTGAGGTAAAATAAGAGAATGCGGTATACCATAATTATTTTCAAAAGGAATGAGTCTCCATTCATTTTCATAATTCCAATCTTTTCGTTTAATACCAATGGAATATAAAAAAGGAATATCTGGAGAGTTAAATCCCTCTTGAAAGCAATCGATACTCTCTAATTCTTCCACGTATTGGATAGGTAAAAAAGCATAATTCTTTAGTGATTTATTATATTTACCTAAACCATTTTTAATTTCCTTGTAGTCAAGCTCTACCATAAATCCTTTTTCTGTGGCATAATGAGACCACATTAAAGTATGTAATGGTTCGGTTGTTAAAGAAATAATTCCAGCACCTTTAGTCACAAAGTTAAAAAGATGAATTCTTAGTAAATTAAAGTTTTCTTTTTTATCTTTTTCAAAGCTAATTTCAATTATTTTATCGAGCCCTGTTTTTTTGAAAAATGCGTTATATATTTTTTTTGTAATATTTGTGAGATCCCAAAGTAGGTTCGAAGTATCCATTGAATCATTTAAATGGTATGGATGACTACAAAAAAGATATTGTTCAGTTATTGCTTCTTTGCTAAATTTTGAATTTGAATAATATTTATATACTGTTTCAGGTTCAGGAATTGGAGATGTAACTTTATAATTATTATTCTCGTCTAATTGATAAGTGAATTTCCCGTATTTGTATTGGTTCATTTTATTATTATTGGCAACGAGTTTCTATATATGTTTTATGCAACTTGAAAATCGCAATATTTTTACGGCAAAGCAAATCGCTTGTTAAAATGTTAGTCGGTTTGTATTTAGTTTAAATGTTAGCATAAATTATATGCGGCCGTAGTTTAGTTCTTTTTTATTTCCTCAATGGTGGATTCAATTATACTAGAAATTTTTCCATCAATAATTTCCTTATAATTTGTTTCTTTTCCATCTGTTACATCAATAGCTATACAGTACTTTGGATTTACAAAATAATTATTTGAATGTACTTTATTTAAATATCTAAATATCATCTCTGCAAACATTCCTAATTCAGTTTTACTATAACCTTTTAATTTTGCAACAAACCATATTCCTCCAATTTCTTTATCATTTTCACCCGTAAATGAAAAAATAAATCTTGGTTTAGCCTCTATCGGAAGTCCTTTAATATCAAAAATTGAATCTGATTTAGGTTGCTTTAAAAAAATCAATTCTGATTTTGGTTTAATTTGTTGTAAATCAAAATCCTTAAAGCCTTCAAGAATATCTATATTTCTCTGAAATTGGTCTTTTACTCTTTTATCACTTGTAATTTCTATTTTACTTCTTAATTCTTCAGTTTTTTCTCCTAATAAATCAGGTTTATTAAATTTATAAACATTACTAATTGCACTTAAACTTGTAATCCAATAATCGCCTCCTGATTCACCGTCAGATTTTTTTTCTTTTTTTAAATTATTCACAAAAGTGATTTTAGACTTATCACTTTTTCTTTTATAATCGATGAGATTTTTAATAGTAATCTTTTTCATATCATTCTTTTCGGTTAATTACAGCTATCGAGTTTGAATATGAAAAGTGCAACTTTGGACGAGTTTTTCATATCAATTTTAAGTAAATTTAATAAAATAATTGAAGCATTAGCACAATTAAAACATTTTTTATACGCTAACAGTTTTTTAAAGTATTAGGAGAAACAAGAACAAAGCTAACAAACCAATCGACTACGTTTTTATTTTATTGAGCGCTGGCAATTACTTTGAAAAAGTAAATGATTATTGCTACTTTTATAATCTTAAATATATAAAAAATTGATAAATGGATAATTTAGAAAATCAAACAAACTTCCTTTTTTATACTACAGATGATGGGACAACAAATGTTCAGGTTATATTAGGTGAAGATACCGTTTGGGTTAGTCAGATAGGTATGGCTGATATTTTTGAAACTACTAAACAAAATATAAGTTATCATTTAAATAATATTTATAAAGAGGGTGAACTTAATAAATTTGCAACTGTCAAAGAAATCTTGACAGTTCAACAAGAAGGCACAAGAGATGTTCAGAGAAATATAGAATTTTATAATTTAGATGCTATAATATCAGTTGGTTATCGAGTAAGTTCTCCAAAAGCTACAATGTTTAGATTATGGGCTTCACAAATTTTAAAAGATTACCTTGTAAAAGGTTTTGTCCTAGATGACGACAGGTTAAAACAAGGAAAGAATTTATTTAATAAAGATTATTTTGATGAGTTAATTGAGCGAATAAGGGAAATCCGTGCTTCAGAAAGAAGATTTTATCAAAAAATAACAGATATTTATGCACAATGTAGTGTAGATTATAATCCTCAATCCGAAATAACTCAAACTTTCTTTGCTACTGTTCAGAATAAACTCGAATATGCCATTACTCGACATACCGCTCCTGAAATTATTAAATTAAGAGCAAGTTCCAAAAAACCAAATATGGGTCTTACAAGTTGGAAGAATGAAAAGAAAGGTGGTAAAATAATGAAATCTGATGTTTCAGTTGCTAAAAATTATTTAAATCAGGAAGAATTAGGAGAACTTAATCAAATCGTCAATATGTATTTGGATTATGCTGAATTACAAGCTAAAAAGAATAGATTAATGAGAATGAATGATTGGGTTAATAAATTAGATACATTTTTAACTTTCAATGAGTATAATTTATTAAAAGATTCTGGAAAAATCAAATCAGCTGTAGCAAAGAATTTTGCTGAAAAGGAGTATAATAAATTTCGAATTGTTCAAGACAAAGATTTTAAATCAGATTTTGATAAAATAATTGAAGATATAAAAACTAAAAGGAAGTTACCTAAAAAATAATTACTTTTATTACGTCATTGTACTTAAAAAAGGGTATAAAAAAGCATATTGCTCAAATATCGTTAGGAAAAACTTCCCCGCCTAATATTTTTTACAACGGTTCGTATATGATTTGTGCGACGTAAAAATCTGATATTTTTCCACCGTAGCAATATTTTTATTGAATGTTTGTACGTTTGTTTTAGTTCAAAATTAAGCATAAATTATATACAGCTTTGTTGTCAGTAGTTTTTATTTCAGTTTAATATTTTGTCAATGTAATCCGAAAAGTCTTTTTCAAATTCCTTTTCAGTTAGTTCGATTAATAATTCTTTAGTTTCAATTTTAGTGTTTTTATCATCGATAAAAGTCACAATATTCTTAATTATTTCGTTTAAGTCAGATTTAATTTCATCAATTAGTTTTGGTTTAAAATGTTCTAATGTTTTTTCAATGTCGGCAACATTGTCCAAGTTAACTAATTCTCTTATTTCGCTTTCCCAATCATCGACATATTTACGCACGTTTTGCTTTCCGTTTATTTTATAAGCTAATAATGGCTTAATCCCCGAAAGATTCTCAATACACAGATTGAATTTTTGATTTAAGTCAATATCATTGTTTTCGCCGTTCAGATTGTCCATCATTTTTCGCAACATTAATCTTAATAATTTTGGGTCTGTTTTTTCATCTTTATCAAATTTCTGATGTTGTTTTATTTTTGCCATTAAAATGCGAAGCGATTTATCAATTTTTTTTAATTGTATCAAACCATTTCTAATTTCAAGCATTATAAAAAGTATACTTTTTATAATTTTTTGCTCATTGTTTTTTATTTTATCTTTTTCGCTTTTGCGTGCTAGATACCAACCAAGATAAACTCCAGCAAATGGTCCAATATATTTTAAAATTTCAATTATATAGCTCATGGTATATTATAGACGGCTTAAGTTGTAACCAGTATCCTTTATCAATTTAGAGGGAAATCTTGTTGTTTTTCAATTACTTTCATTACTTCATTTGAATAAATCAATATCTCCTTTTTTGAGTCAAAATGGTATTCAAAAAATGGATATTTTAGAGGTCTACAAAACTCCTTTGGAAAAGGATATTCTCGTAAAACTCTGTAAAGTTGTGTGTAAAATTCTACACCCTCATAATATGAATATGTTTTGTAAGAAAATAAACTATTAATTGTCATTCGCAACTCTTTTGGGTCAATTAAGGAATTCTTATTAGAGCGGAAATAGTAAATGTCAGATTCGATCTCTCTCAATTGATTAAATGATTCTTTGTCGTATTTAAATGGATGGTTTATTGAAATTGTATAATCAAGTTTATAGATAGATGACAAATTATTTAAAAACTCAATAATGTTAGATCTATTGATTTCTGCAGAATTTTCACCACAATAAGATATGATTAAATTAATTCTCCATTGTTTTTTTTGTTTTATATTTTTCATGGCGTTTCTATGTTCGATATTTGTTACAACGTGTTTTATGATTTGTGCGACTTAAGAACCTGAGGTTTTTCGTACGTAACAAATTTTTATTGACTGTTTGTGCTTTTGTTTTAGTTCAAATTTAAGCATAAATTTTATGAGGTGTTAGACCACGTTATTCTATTTCTTCATATTCTTCCTCCGATTCTGATTCTGTATGTTCTTTTCCGTGAATTTTGTCGTGACATTTAGTGCATAAAACCATAATATTATCTAATTCCGATTTTCCGCCTTTCACATACATTTCTTTATGGTGATATTCTGCTTCTTTATAATCTTTAAATTCAATCTCGCAGTTTGGATATTCACATTTTCCATCTGATTTTCTATATGCCGTTATTTTCTCTTCATCATTAATTTGTCTTCTATCATCTAATTCAGATATTTTATGTTTAAGTAAAAACTCATCAATTAGAATTCTTTTTCTAATTATAAGTATTTTTTCGGACCAGCCACCTCTTACATTATCATAAAAACGTTGATAATTAATTTTTGAAGTTCTAAAAGATTCATCATAAACTTTTGAATGAAAAGATTTTATGAAATTTCTTAAGGTTTTTTCTTGCTCATAAAGTGAATAACCAATTTTCAAATCCCTTACCATTGTATAAACAGCAATTACCCAAGCGTGTTTTTCTAAATATCTGTAGTTGCCCGGACTTTTCGGAAAACATTTTTCTAGAAAATTCATAACGTTTATAACGTTTTTAAATTCTTTTGAGTTTTTATTTAAGTCTTTGTGTAAGTCGAAAAAATTATATAATTCGTTTGAACCCATTTGTTTGCATCCATACATTTCGTAAAATAGTATTCGTGCAGCATCAGGAAAAGCACCATACCTATTTTGTGAAATACCTATTGAGAATTTCATAAAATCGTGATTTGCTATTTCTCTCATGCATTCGACAATGGTTCCAGGACTTGCATTTAATCTTTCGCCTAATTGAAGTGGTTTACCTCTTTGAAGTCTTGAAAAAATTAATCTAACTCTTTCATCATCATAATCTTCCATTATGTGGAAGGTCAAATTGTAGTTTAGGAAATTATCTTTTTGAGTATCATTTATTGCTCGCTCTCCGTTGAATGTTAATCCGTGATTTTCTTCTCCAGAGAATTTTTTATTTAAGGTTAATTTGTTTTCATAAAATTCCTTAATACAATGCAATCTCTGTTGTCCGTCAACAATATAGAATTTTTCCTCATTTGACTTATAATTCATAAATAAAATTGGTATAGGTTCTCCTTTTAAGATTGTGTCAATTAAACATTGTTTATCCAGTTTAGACCAAGCATCAGCAGGTCTTTGATATGTATGGTCAACTTTGTATTTATTCTTGTCGTTTATGAATTTTTGTATGGTTGGCATATTGTACATTTTTCTAATCTGGGCTAACGAGTTTTTATAAGATTTGTGCGACCTAAGAACCTGAGGTTTTTCGTACGTAACAAATTTTTATTGACTGTTTGTGCATTTGTTTTAGTTCAAATTTAAGCATAAATTTTATAAGGTGTTACCTGCTGGCTTTTTAATTCAGCTTTTTTAATTGTTCGTCAATTTCTGAATGAATTTGGTTTAATTCAATAGAATACTTGTCAGTATCCTCACTGATTGCTTTTTCGAATAATTCGAACCCTTTGATTCTTAATTCACAGTATTTTAATAGAATCTCATTTTGTTTTAACAACTTGTTAGGTAAGTTTTCCATTTGATTAGTTCGTTTTATTATCTTTAAATTCTCTTTCCACTTTGGAATAACATCATTTTCTAATTCACTGATTAGAGCAAATTTTGTTTTAGAGTCTATATGGTCATAGAAAACTAAAGATTCATTTTCATTCTTTGAGAAAATAGCTAATTCCGAATCGTACTTCTCATAAATCTCATCATCTGTTGATAGAAAAGTGTATCCAAATATTCCAATTCCGATTATTATGAGTGAAATAAATCCAATTCCAGTAGCTCTCCAAGCAGAGAAAAAGGAGTTGTCATTTTCTTTGTGAGCCTTTAGAATATCTCCTTGTTTCCATTCAACAATTCCCCAAATAATTCCAGTATAAATAAGTGGAATTAATTGTCTCGGGATACTGTCAATTATTTTTTCAGGAAGCATAAATATCCCTCCGAATAGAATTATAGTTGTTATAATTCCAATTATTAAAGATTTGCGTCCTTTATCTGGCTTATTTAGTGCTTTGAAATTTTCACTTACTAAATAACCAGCTGCTAATGGTCCACCTAAAAAAGTAGCTCCGCTTATCGCTTTTGACGAATAAAGTTTAATGTCTTTTGTTTTATTCTCTAATTGTAATTCTACTTCGTCCATTCTTGTTGTTTTTCAGCTTGCAGGTAACTTGTATTAATATTACAAAATGTATTGTTTAATACTATTGTGATAAACTATTAAAAATTTCTTTTAAAGTTTGTTTTTTCGCAATTTTATGATGTTACTAAATTACTTATAATATTTAATTTGAAGTGCTAATCCAAAAAATAATTTTAATTATTGTAAGCATAATCTTTTGTAACTTCAAGAAGATGTTGGGTTGCTGAAGTTGGTTGTATAGGAAAAGAAGAATTATCTAACATAAAAATATCGCCCCCTAAAACACCCCCTATAAAATTAAAAAACCTTGAAAATCAAACGATTAACAAGGTTTTTAGTACAAAAGGCGGGACTTGAACCCGCACGGGCCTTACAGCCCACTGGATTTTAAGTCCAGCGTGTCTACCAATTCCACCACTTCTGCATTGGTAATAATATCATTTAGAGCGAAAGACGGGATTTGAACCCGCGACCCCCACCTTGGCAAGGTGGTGCTCTACCCCTGAGCTACTTTCGCAGTTATTTAAGAACGTACATTTAATTGCTCAAATGAGTTGGCAAATTTAAAACAATTCTATTAATTGCAAAGCTAATTCTTAACTTTATTTAAAAGATTTTTTAATCCGCTAATTTAAAGGTTGTAATTCTCCAATAATAAAATATATTTGCACTGTTTTATAAAAATTTAATGCAGATAACTTAAATTCTATTCCTAAAAAAAGTGAATTTTTCAGCCGTATTTAGTGATTTCAAACAATTAACCAAAGTTGGCTTATCGCTAAGTGTTGTGTTTTCTTCTTTGGCAGGTTATTTGTTGGCGGCAGACACCATTCAAATTTCAATATTAATTTTACTCGCTGTTGGCGGTTATTTAATGGTTGGAGCTTCAAACGCCTTCAACCAAATTATTGAAAAAGATATTGATGCTTTAATGAAACGCACCATGAACCGACCTTTGCCTGCAGGCAGAATACATGTGTCTATGGCCTTAGTTATTGCAGTTTCATTTACCATTTTAGGTTTGGCCATTTTGTACAGTATCAATCCGAAAAGTGCCTTGTTTGGTGCCATTTCCATTTTCTTATACACCAGCGTTTACACGCCTTTAAAAACCATAACGCCTTTGGCTGTTTTTGTTGGTGCTATACCAGGAGCCATTCCATTTATGTTGGGTTGGGTTGCGGCTACAGATGATTTTTCAATTGAACCAGGGATATTATTTCTAATTCAGTTTTTTTGGCAATTTCCCCATTTTTGGGCTATCGCATGGCTTCAGTTTGATGAATACAAAAAAGCTGGAATTAATTTGATGCCAATGGGACAAAAAAACAAAAAAGCAGTGGTGCAAATTATTATTTATACAATATGTTTAATCATTGTTTCTGTGATTCCAGTGCTTAAAGTCACAGGAAATTTTTATATTTATCCCTTCACTGCCCTAATTATTGCTTTTTTGGGTGGTATTATGTTGTTTTACGCTGTTAAACTTTATAAACACCAAACCAGTAAAGAAGCGCGACAATTAATGTTATCAAGTGTATTTTATATTACTTTGGTGCAAATAATTTATGTGGTAGATAAATTTTTACATTAAAAAATAACGATTTTACAATTTACGAATTTTTAACATTTAACTTTTAAACGTAAAAAATAAATGAAACAAACTTTAGACCAAGAATATACCCAAGCAAAACGAAAATCGGCTAAACCTATGCTATGGGTTTCTATGATTAGTATGACAATGATGTTTGCTGGCCTAACAAGTGCTTATGTGGTGAGTCGTAAACGCAGCGATTGGGTTTCCTTCGATTTGCCAAACGCTTTTTACATCAGCACCATTTTAATTGTGTTGAGTAGCATTTCTTTTATGCTGGCAAAATATTTTATCAAACAAAATAACCGACAAGTAACAAGTGCTTTTTTATTGTCGACCCTATTTTTGGGAATTGGTTTTGTATTTTTTCAGCTCGAAGGATTTAAGGAATTGCTATATGCAGGATTGTTTTTTGCCGGTGAACAAAGCACGGTAAAATCTTCCTTTATTTATGGTATTACCATCGCCCATTTGGCGCATGTTGCCGCAGGAATAGTTGTGTTGCTGGTGGTTATCTTTAATCACTTCAATAAAAAATATTCCTCAAGCAACACGCTGGGACTGGAATTAGGCGCTATTTTTTGGCATTTTGTGGATATTCTTTGGATATATTTGTTTTTATTTTTCTATTTTATTAGATAATAAAAAATATGTACTTTTGGCAGACTAACTAAAAATCAAAACATACTTTTATGGAAGCAACTATCGCTACTGACAATAATGAAAATATTTGGAGCGGAGGAAAAAACAAACCATTAGGAGCAAGT
>JBAZGP010000003.1:0-36660 GCA_041652835.1 Lutibacter sp.
AGTAAAAGTAGGTCTTAAGTCCTGCTTTTACTAAAAATAATTACAGCATTGATAGCAAAAAAACCTAGTAATTTTTAGGTGAAGAGGCGCGTGATTTTGCGTTTGTGAACGAAGACATTGTTAATTTACAGGAGCATTCGCTCTATTAAAAGAAATAAACAATGAACCACATTCAATTCCCTTGTTTTTAAAGGACAATAGCGTTTTATTCATATTATTTCTTCATTAGATGAATCCTTCAAAATAGAAAAAGGAAATATTGGCAAAACTATTGTTTAGATTGGCTACTACATCTAAAAATAAATGCTTGTTTAGTTTACCACGTAGCGTTAATACCAATTAAACATTTAAAAATTCAATGAATATAACTTCAAGTAAATTGAAATTATTATGAATTTCTCCAATATCTCGGATTTGTTTCTTCTGTTTTTTGGTTCCAATACTCATGGGTTACTTTTCTGCCATCAGGAGTTTTTAACTTGCGTTCAAAAACCCATATAGTGGGGTTAAAAGTCATATCTGTTACTGCAACCGTATAAAGTTGTGGATCTTCTTCCGCTTTTTTTGCATTTTCTTCAATAACAACTTCAAAGCCGTTAATTTCCAATAGATTTTTTAAAAAATCTTTACGGTTTCCATCTACACCTTTTTCAACAAAAGTAACTCTTGTTTCTCCTATGCTTCCAAATAAATGATTTCCTACAAGTGCCATATTAAATTAATTTAAAAAACTATTGCTGATTGAAAATATATATTCATAAAGTGGGCTGTAAACCCCTGCAACTAAAATACCAATTGCAGCTAATATTAAGCCCAAGCGCATATAAAACGGACTTTTAAAATACGGAATGGCCTGTTCGTTTTTCCTTAAAAGCATGGCTCTTACCACTAATAAATAATAGTATAAGGAAATAGTAGCGTTTACTACCGCAATAAATACGAGAATGTAATATCCTTTACTTGCGGCTGCTGTATATAAAAAGAATTTACCAAAGAATCCTGCCAATGGCGGAATCCCTGCCAATGAAAACAACGCCAACATCATAAGTAAACTTAATTTTGGGTTGGTTCTGTAAAGTCCTTCATAATCGTTGATGGTTTCTTTGTCTGAAGCAGAAGAAACTGCCTGTACAACGCCAAAAGCACCTAAGTTTGAGAAGATGTAAACCGCCACAAAATAAACAATTGTTGCTGTTCCTAATCGGTCAACAGACATTAAGCCCAATAAAATGAAACCTGCTTGTGCAATTGAGGAGTAGGCCAAAAATCGTTTTAAGTTTTGTTGCCTTATCGCAAATAAGTTACCCAAAAACATAGTGGCAATAATAACAATATAAATCAGTTTATTCCAAATCGGTATTAAATGTTTAAAAACGGTGAACAGAAGAATCATTAGGATAACAACTGCAGCGCCTTTTGAAATTACCGACAAATAGGAAGCAACATTAATGGGTGCGCCTTCATAAACATCTGCGGTCCAAAAATGAAATGGAACTGCCGATATTTTAAATCCCAATCCTGAAAAGAAAAATACGAATCCTAAAATTGAAAGATTGGAACTTGTTAAAATTTCAGCCATGGAATCAAAATAAATAGTTCCAGCAGTTGCATATAATAATGAAATGCCAAATAAAGCGGAACCGGAAGCCAATGCCGAAGATAGAATGTATTTAACAGCACCTTCCGCCGAAATCCTTTTATAATTATCATAAGCAACCAAGGCAATTATAGGAAGTGTTGTTAGTTCTAGTCCTATGTAAAACATTAAGAAATCACCTGCTGAAATCATAAAATAGGTACCAAGCAAGGATGAAATAATAAGAATAAAAAATTCTGTAGCTTTATTTTGGTCGATAACTTTTTCTTTCAGCCAGTCAGCAGATTGTAGCAATAAGATTAAAACTCCCAAACTTAAGGTTGTTTTAAAGAAATATAAAAGTGCATTTGTTCTAAACATTCCGCCGAACAATTCACCCGATGCTAAAGGTAAGACACCAAGGACGGTATTGACAGCCAATAAAATTAGCGCAAATGGAATTACTGCTGCTTTTTGCTTTTTGCTTGAAAATATTTCGAAGATAATTAACAATATTATAATTGCCAATAACCCAATTTCCGAACGCATTAATAGAAAACTTTCTAAATTCATTTTATATAATTTTTATAATAATCTTTCCAAAAATGGTTGGACACTTTCTTTAATCATTTCACTTAAACCTAATGGCAAAACACCAATTAAAATAACGGGTATCAATAATAATATCAATCCAGTTTTTTCAAACCATGTTGCTTTAGGCAAATCTTTATATTCCTCATTTGATAAAGGTCCCATCATAATTTTACCTACCATTCTTAAAATATAAACGGCTGTTACCACAATGGAAGAAACAACAACGATGGTTAATATTCTATGGAATAAATCCGAATGTTGAAAAGATCCAACAAATATGGTCATTTCAGCAACAAAACCACTGAAGCCCGGCAAACCTAGATAGGCCAAACCTGTAATTACATATATGGCTCCAATAAAAGGCAATATTTTCATAATACCGCCCAATTTTGCTATTTCTCGCGTATGCGTTCTTCCGTAAACCATTCCAATTAAAGCAAAGAACATAGCTGTTAACAATCCGTGTGATAAAGATTGGATTATAGCACCTGTCCACGCAGTTCTGTTAAACATTAACAAAGCAAATAAAACGAGCGACAAGTGGCTAACTGAGGCGTAAGCATTCACATATTTTAAATCCGTTTGCATAATGGCGGCAAATGCGCCGTAGATAACTCCGAAAGCGGACAAAACCAAGAAAAAATCAGACCAATTTAAAGCACCAACTGGCAATAAGTACATAGCGATTCTAAATACTCCATAACCCCCTAATTTCATAAGTACACCTGCGTGTAACATAGAAACTGCTGTTGGTGCAGAAGCGTGCCCAGAAGGTGACCAGGTATGAAATGGAAATAAGGCGCCTATTACCGCAAAACCGATAAACACCAGTGGAAAAAATATGTTTTGTGCGGCTTCAGGAATGTTTACCTGCGCTATTTCAAATATATTAAAGGTTAAAGCGCCACCATCAGCATTTGAATTAAAATAAATTCCTAAAATTCCTACAGATAAAACTGCTGAAGCACCCATTAACATTAAGGTTAATTTCATAGCAGAATCCTCTCTTGGTCCAGAGCCCCATATACCAATGAGCAAATACATAGGTATTACAGCTATTTCATAAAACACGAACATGGTGAACAAATCGGTAGAAATAAAGAAACCAAAAACTCCTGATGACAGTGTAATTAGAGAGATAAAAAATTCTTTAGGCAAATCGTCTATTTTCCATGAAATGAAGATTCCGGCAAAAAGCACAATGGAAGTTAAGGCAATCATAACCACCGAAATGGCATCAACACCAATACTATAATGAATATTAAAACTTTCATACCAAACAACGTTTTTGGTAAAAACCATAATATCTGTATTTACAGCACGCTCTTTTACGTAAGCAAAAATTAAGTTTAGAGACATGGCAAATTGAATTCCCATTCCTATTGCCGAAACAATTCTTGATTGTTTTAAGTCTTTTGTGAAAAAAGTTAAAACCAAAACAATTAAAAGCGGCACTACTACAAAAAGTGATAAAATATCCATTGTATTAATTTAATTTATCCATATATAAAAAACAACCATTGCAAGCACAACAATGCCGCCAACAAATGCCATAGCATAATCTTGCACTTTACCCGATTGCATTCCTTTAATTTTATTTGAAACGGCAACAGTTACATTTCCTATGCCAATCATGGAGCTGTCAACCACATTTTTATCGAACCAGGATGCTGAGAAAGCCACAATTCCAAAAAGTATTTTCTTTGTTACGAACATGTACAATTCATCAAAATATAGTTTGTTGTAAACCCATGTGTAAACTACTCCAAAAGCGTTTACTAATTTATCTGGTAAATCATTTGGTTTTTTATATAAAACATACGCTATAATAATACCTATAATCCCTACTGTTGAAGCGATTGCTGCCAAAGACCAATCCAAATGGGCAGTAAAAGGCGTAAGATCAGCTGTTACAAACTGACTAAACGGAATGTAGCCACCAAAAACACTCAGAATGGCTAAAAAGATTAGTGGTATTGTCATTGTTAAAGGAGATTCTTTCGGTGTGTGTTCATATTTTGTGTCTTTTCCCCAAAATATTTCAAAATACAATCTGAACATATAAAATGCGGTTAATCCTGCTACAAAAACACTGGTAAAGTAAATTAGTTTATTGCTTTCAAAAGCCGCAGCTAAAATTTCATCTTTACTGAAGAAACCTGCAAATCCTGGGAAACCTGCAATTGAAAGACATGCAATTAAAAAGGTAATGTGCGTAATTGGCATATATTTTCGTAAGCTACCCGTATCTTTAATATGATTGCTGTGTATTGCATGAATTACGGAACCAGCAGCTAAGAACAATAATGCTTTAAACATGGCGTGCGTAAACAAATGGAACATAGAAGCCATATAGCCTAAACCTTCGTGTCCTTCGTATTTTGAAACCCCTAAAGCCAACATCATATATCCAATTTGAGACATAGTGGAAAATGCCAACACACGTTTTATGTCTGTTTGGGTAACGGCAATTATAGCAGCAAACAAGGAGGAAGTTGCACCAACATAAGCGACGACTTGTAAGGCAAATCCGCCATCCACAAAATAGTATGCTGGAAATAGTCTTGCCACTAAATATACCCCTGCAACAACCATAGTTGCTGCGTGGATTAATGCAGAAACAGGTGTTGGACCTTCCATAGCATCTGGCAACCAAATATGAAATGGAAGCATAGCCGATTTACCGACACCACCCATATAAATTAAAATCAATCCCCAAGTAAAAACGGATAAGCCCATAAAGGAGGCAGAAGCTCCCCAACCAGTTATTAATATTCCTTGTTCACTTGTAAGATCTTGAAAATCAAAAGTTCCTGTATAATAACTTATTAAAAGAATTCCTATTAAGAAGCCTAAATCGGCAAAACGAGTTACAATAAAAGCTTTTTTGCCTGCGGCCACTGCGGAAGGTTTGGTATAATAATAACCTATCAATAAATAGGAGGAAGCCCCAACCAATTCCCAAAAAATGTATATTTCAAATAAGTTGGTTGCCAAAACCAATCCAAGCATTGAAAAGCTAAATAAGGACAGATATGCATAAAATCGAGTGAAACCATCATCACCACGCATATAACCTCTGCTATAGAGATGAACCATAAAAGAAACGGTTGTCACAACAATCATCATCATTACGGAGATAGGGTCAATCAGCACACCTAAATCTATATGCAATTTATCAGTAAATTGAAGCCAAGTTGTTTTATAAATAAAAGTTTGGTAAACACCTTCTAATTTTCCGTTTAAAAAATAATGATAGGCAGTATATAATGATAAAACAAATGATGTTCCTAAACCTAATGACCCAACCCAACCCGAAATTGAAGCCGGTATTTTTTTGCTGAATATTCCTAAAACAAGGAATAGCGCTAAGGGAATCAGAGGAATTAATATGGTATAACTAAAATCCATTTTTTATAATTTAAATTTTTTGTCTATTTATTTTTTACTGAAATCTTTTAATATTTCATAATTTCTGTATCCTTCACATCAACGGAGTAGATGAGTTTGTACAAATTAATAATAATGGCAATGGCCAGTGCGGTTTCAGCTGCTGCCATGCCAATAATAAAAATTGAAAACACCGCACCCTGAAGTAAATCCGGATACAAATAGGTGTTGATAATAACAAAATTTACGGCTGATGCGTTTAAAATCAATTCAACCGACATTAATATCGTTATTAAGTTCTCTCTTGTAAAAAACCCGTAAACTCCTATAAAAAACAAGATACTTGTAACGGTTAAAATTTCGTAGATACTTATCCCTGCAATCATAGTTTGTTGTTTTTAATAGTCAGAAGACCGAAGTCCGAAGTCAGAAGTTTTTTCATTGTATTTTCTTTTTAAATGCGACCATCATATTCATTAAGTTGAAAGCGTTTTCATATTGTTCATTAAATTCAATTTTGGAAATGTATTTTCTTTTTGAAGCTTTATGCAGGCATGTGACAACCTCAGCCAAAGAACGAATCGAATATCCCATAAATTTTTTAAATTCTGGATTTGTTTGCCCAATAGCGCCTTCAGAAATATTTAAAGCAATTGAATCTACAGCTCTTTTTATTTGTGAAGATAAATTGTACAGCTCATTGGCCAGAAAAATTTTAGCTAAGGCATCAATATCCTCTCCAAAATCCATAGCTTTTTGCCATATAATTAATTTCTCGAATTTAAATCCTATTTCCATTTTTTTATGTCAATTTTTTACTTCGGTCTTCCGACTTTGGTCTTCCGACAATCGACTTCCTTTTGCCACTACAATTGATCCAATCAAAACGGCTACCAACAGCACACTAATTACTTCAAACGGCAAAATGAATCCGCCATCATCATAACTCAATAAAATTCTGCCTATATCGGCTACTTCAATTGAAGTATAAGTTGAAGTTGTTGTTTTTGGAAAAGGGTAGGTAAAAATTGCCCAAAGTGTTATTGCTAAACCGGCAATGCTTAAAAGCCCTGCAATAAGTTTTTTCTTTAGTGGTGTTTTTTCTAATTCCAGTTCTACATGATGAATAAGTAAAACAGCGAAAATGAACAACACAATAATTCCTCCTCCATAAACGGTAAGTTGAATAGCGGCTAAAAAATTGTAGTCAACTAAAAAATAAAGACCAGCAACACCTATTAATACAAACAGCAAATAAATAACGGCTCTTAAAATTTTTCTGCTGGTTACTGAAGCAACGGCAAATATAATAATGACCGCAGCAAGTATATAAAATATAATTCTTTCCATAATATTAATCTTCTATTCCGTCTAAAACAGATGAACCTGGCTGGTTTAAAATTCTCGTTAATTTACTCCTGTCATACACAGAATTTTCAAAATTTTGAGCCCACACAATGGCGTCGGTTGGACAAGCTTCGATGCATAAACCACACATAGTACACATCGCTAAATGATAAATATGTTTGTCTATTTTTTTCTTCTTTTTACCTGTCAACTCATCAACGGCTCTGTCCCAAATAATTTCTATGGAACCATTAGGACAAGCAATTTCACAAGATTGGCAACCAGTGCAACGGTGACGATTTTCGGCAGTATGCGGCATAACCACTTCACCTCTAAAACGTTCAAACATTTTAAGTGTTTCTCTGTTGTCAGGGTATTGTTGTGTAATTGCTCCTTTTCGTGCGCGAATAAAATAACCGCCTGTAACTGACATTCCTGTCAGCAGGGTTTTTATTCCTTTATATATATCTGAAAAATAACTCATTTTAGGTGCATTTCATTTATTAAATTATCCAGTTCATCCAAATTATAATTGCCATTAGTACCAAATTCATCAAATTTAAAGGCAATAGATATTTCCATTCAAGGGTTAATAATTGGTCTACTCTTAATCGAGGGAAAGTCCATCTGAACCACATCATTAAAAATATGAGTCCTAAAACTTTAATTATAAACCAAAATACTTCAGGAAACCAAGTAATATTTTCTGTAATTCCAAAAGGGGATAGCCAACCTCCAAAAAATAACACCACAGCAATGGAGGCAATTATAAACATGTTTATAAATTCCGCCAAAAAGAAATAGGCAAATTTCATTCCTGAATATTCCGTATGGAAACCTGCTCCCAATTCCGATTCAGCTTCCACCAAATCGAAAGGTGCTCTGTTGGTTTCGGCAGTACCCGCAATCATAAAAATCATAAAAGCGATTATTGACGGCACATGACCTTGTAAAATAAGCCATCCTCCAGTGCGTTGTACTTCTACTATTTCTGAAAGTTGCAAAGACCCTGTTAGCAATACCATGGTTAAAATGGAAAGTCCAACCGATAATTCATAACTTATGGTTTGCAAGCCACTTCTCATAGCGCCAATTAAAGCATATTTATTATTGCTGGACCAGCCTGCCAAAAGAATTCCCACAACGCCAATAGATGAGATGGCAATTAAGAAAAGGAGGCCAATATTAATGTCGAATGCCTGAAATTGTTTTGAAAACGGAAAAACGGCCATAGCCATTAATGCGGAAACAATCACAAAGTAAGGCGCTAAATTGTATAGAAATTTATCAATTTTAATGGTGCTTGTCAATTCTTTTGAAACCAATTTTAAAGCGTCGGCCATAGTTTGTAAAAGTCCCCAGGTTCCAACTCTGTTTGGTCCAATACGCAATTGAAACCAAGCGGCCACTTTACGTTCTAAAAGCACCAAATATAAACCAGCTACAGCAAATAAAGCCAAATAAGCAACGGCAATTAAAACCATAATAGTATAATTTGCGGCAGTTTCAGGCATTATTGAAAAAATCCAATCTGAGATTGTTTTTGTGATGTTTAACGGAATATTCATTTGTAAAAAATTCATGTTCTTTAATTAACGGTCTATATCTGGAATTACAAAATCAAACGAAGCCATAGTAGCTACCAAATCGGCTATTTTAACATCTTTTGAAATGTGATTTAAAACAGATAAATTAGAAAATCCTGGTGAGCGGAATTTCACACGATATGGGTTTTTGTTTCCGGCACTATTTATATAAACGCCAAGTTCACCTCTTGCGGTTTCAACACGTTGGTAAAATTCACCTTTTGGCAATTTGATTACTGCTTTTGTTGCTGCTTTAGTTTCGCCCTCGGGAATATTGTCAATCAGTTGTTCAATAATTGAAACGGATTCCCATAACTCCATCATTCTAACCTGATAACGAGCAAAAGTATCGCATTCATTGAATAAAATTTCTTTAAAATCAACACGGTCATAGGCGCTATAAGGATGGCGTTTGCGTACGTCACTTGCAAGACCAGAGCCTCTGGCAGTTGGTCCTGAAACTCCAAAAGAAATAGCGTCTTCTTTGGTAAGGATACCAACACCTTTTGTTCTTTTATGAAAAATCACATTGTCGGTTAATAAAAGATTGTATTCTGGAATTTTGGTTTTAAATTGTGTAATAAAATCTTTGGTACGTTTTACAAAATTTGGGTGAATGTCAAACATCAATCCGCCCGGAACGTTGTAATTCATAGTTAAACGTGCACCGCAGGTTTCTTCAAAAATATCATTAATCATTTCACGATCTCTAAAAGCATAAAAATAAGTGGTTAATGCACCTAAATCCATACCCATTACGCCCCACCATAAACAGTGAGAAGCAATACGGGTAAGCTCATCTAAAATGGTTCTTATTACTTTAACCCTGTCGGAAACTTCTATTTCGAGTCCTTTTTCAACAGTTAAACAAACCGCTTCATTATTTATATGTGAAGACAAGTAATCCATTCTATCTGTTAAATGAACTATTTGTTGGTAGCTGTCGCGTTCGCACATTTTTTCAATAGAACGATGGATATAACCTAAATCGGGTTCTACATTTTTTATAATCTCTCCGTCAATGGTTAAAATTAATCGTAACACTCCGTGAGCTGCCGGGTGTTGAGGTCCCATATTAATAAAATACTCTTCAGTTTTTATTTTATTTTGTACTTCTTGATTACTCATCTATACTATTATTTAATAATCATATTTGCTTCATCAACATAGTCTTTTCTCAAAGGATAACCTACCCACTCAGGCGTTAAAAAAATACGTCTTAATTTTGGGTGATTGTTGAATTTTATGCCGAAAAAATCGAATATTTCTAATTCATGAAAATCTGCTGTTTGCCATATATCGTGTACGGAATCCAAGGTTGGATTTTCCCGATCGTTAACCATTACTTTAACAACAAGTTGGTGTTTTAATTCAGTTGATTCTAAATGGTAAATAACACCCAACGCAGGCACCCAATCCATACCGGTGATGCAAAATGCATAATCAAATTTTAATTCAGGGTGTGATTTTAACTGGCTGCATAAATTGTGAAGCTGTTCTTTGGGAACGATTACATTTAGAAATTCAGAGCCTTCAGTGGTAAATTCTAAATCGGTTCCTAATCCAGTAATTATATTTTGTAAATCTTCGTTTGTCATGGTCTTTTTATGATTTAATGCAAATTATTTTCCTTCGTCAAAACCATCAATAGGATTAACCTTTTTGGCCATGTTTTCAGTTTTAATTTTTTGTTGAAGCATTATCATTCCTTCCAATAAAGCTTCTGGTCTTGGCGGACAGCCAGGAACATAAACATCTACCGGAATCACATGGTCTGCACCTTTTATTACCGAATAGGAATTGTAGTAAAACGGACCTCCTGAAATAGCGCAGGCACCCATAGCAATCACGTATTTTGGCTCTGCCATTTGATCGTATAACCGTCTTAATACAGGTCCCATTTTGTTAACTATGGTACCAGCAATAATAATTAAATCTGCTTGTCGTGCTGAAGCTCTTGCAACCTCAAAACCAAATCTTGAATAATCATGGCGTGCTGCACCGGTTTGCATCATTTCTATGGCGCAACAACTTGTGCCAAAATACAATGACCAAAGTGAATTTGCGCGTCCCCAATTGATAACGCTGTCTAAAGTGGTTACCACAATGTTTCCGCCATTGCCGCCGGGGATTATTTTTCCAGGAAAATCAGAAGGGACAACTTGTTCTAGTCCATCTTCTTTAACCTCACTTACATATCGTTTTTTATCTACTCCCATTGTAAAGCTCGTTTTTTATATGCGTATAACAATCCAAGTCCTAATATGACAAGGAATACAATAATTTCAATCAAAGCAACAGTGCCAACTTCTTTATAAACTACAGCCCAAGGCACTAAAAATGCTATTTCAACATCAAAAATTAGGAAAAGAATGGCAAAAAGATAATACCCTACTTTAAATTGAATCCAAGTTGGACCAATAGTTGGAATACCGCATTCATAAGGTTCTCTTTTTTGAGGATTATCAGATTTATGTGAAATTAAATTTGATAAAAAGTTTGCTCCGGCAACCAACACAATAGCTGCCAATAAAAATACAACGATGGCTTCTGAACCCATTTTTAATATACTTTTTAATTCGTGGACAAAATTATAGTTTTAAGAAAAAAAAATAGCTGACATAAATCAGCTATTTTCGTTATTTACGGTGGTTATTTAATCTCGTAGGTTTCTCCTGAGAAGAATAAATCATCAGCTTTTTTGAATTTTGAAACGGCCTTAACTTGAGCAGTTATTGCATTTTCACGTTCTTCAAAAGTTACATCAGTAAAGCTTCTTATAATTCCTGTGGCTAAAGGATATTCTAACCGAACAAGCATTTGGTGCAAGGTAGGATCTTGAGCATTAGCGTCATGAACTAAAATATCTTCTTGTGTAACTCCGTTTTCACCTATAGTTACAACTTCTAATTTTAATCCTTTTAACACCAACCCTTTTTCTCTGTTTTTACCAAAAATCATTGGTTTTCCATGTTCAAGATAAATTTGTTTATCTTCTTTTACATCTTTATCGGTTACTTCGTCAAAACATCCGTCATTGAAAATTACGCAGTTTTGAAGTACTTCAATTAAAGAAGTTCCTTTAAATTTATGAGCTTCAATAAAAATTTGCGTCATATCTTTCGGATTGTTACCACCAATTCTTGCAAAGAAACGGGCATTAGCGCCTAATGCCAATTCTCCTGGAGAGAAAGGAGGTTGTGTATTTCCGTAAGGAGATGATTTTGTTTTCTGACCTAGAAGTGAAGTTGGAGAAAATTGCCCTTTGGTTAAACCATATATTTCATTGTTAAATATCACCATGTTTAAATTGATATTTCTTCTTAATAAATGAATAAAATGGTTTCCGCCAATGGCCATTGAATCACCGTCACCAGTCATAATCCAAACGCTTAAATTGGGATTGGCCAATTTTACGCCTGAAGCAATTCCCGGTGCTCTACCATGAATGGTGTGCATTCCGTATGCGTCCATATAATAAGGAAAACGCGATGAGCAACCTATACCTGAAATAAATACAACGTCTTCTTTATTAACGTTCATTTCAGGAAGTGCTTTTTGCATGGAACGCAAAATCACGTAATCGTCGCAACCAGGACACCACCTAACTTCTTGGTCACTTGTAAAATCTTTGAATGTATATTTTTTTTCGGCTGTTATAGTTTCCATAATTATACTAATAGTTTAAATTGATGAATTAATTCCTCATTAGAGAATGGCAATCCTTGAACTTTGTTATGTTGAAAGAATTCAAATTTGCTGAATCTATTTTTTAAAATAGAAACAAATTGACCGCTATTTAATTCACAAACAATTATTTTTTTGTATTTTGATAAAATCTCTTCTGTATTTTTTGGCATTGGATTTATATAATTGAAATGTGCAAATCCAACATTTTTATGTCCTTCATCACTAAATTGTTTAACTGCAGAATGTAAAGAACCATAAGTTCCGCCCCATCCAATGACCAATAAATCTCCAGAATCGGCAAATTCAGTTTTTAATTCAGGAATATTGTTTTGAACCAGTCTCACTTTTTCGGCTCTAATACGGGTCATTTCTTCGTGGTTTTTAGGCTCATAAGAAATGTTACCAGTAATACTGTCTTTTTCCAACCCACCAATTCTGTGTTCTAATCCTGGTGTTCCTGGAACTGGCCAATTACGTGCTAATGACTTTTCTTCTCTGCTATAAGGGCTCCAATTTTCTTTAACTTCCGTAATTTTATGATTTCTAATTTCTGGCATTTCAGCAACAGATTTAATTTTCCAAGGCGCAGAGCCGTTTGCAATATATCCGTCTGTCAATAATATTACCGGAGTCATATGTTCTAAAGCAAGTCTGGCCGCTTCATAAGCAAAATTAAAACAGTTTGCAGGAGTACTTGCAGCAATTACAATTACAGGGCTTTCACCATTTCTTCCATACATAGCCTGCAACAAATCCGATTGTTCTGTTTTTGTTGGTAAACCTGTTGATGGTCCACCTCGTTGTACATTTATAACCACTAATGGTAGTTCAACCATCACTGCCAAACCAATTGCTTCACCTTTTAATGCCAATCCCGGACCTGAAGTTGTTGTAACGGCTAAATCACCGGCGAATGCGGCACCAATGGCTGAGGTAACCCCAGCTATTTCGTCTTCTGCCTGAAAAGCTTTTACACCAAAATGTTTGTGTTTTACCAATTCATGTAAAATATCGGTAGCAGGAGTAATAGGATAAGAACCCAAAAATAGTTCTAAACCAGATTTTTCTGCAGCAGCCAATAATCCCCAAGCGGTAGCGGTATTTCCTCCAATAATTCTATAAGTTCCCGGAGCCATTTTAGCTGGGGAAATGGTATAAGAATTAGGGATAAGTTCTAAAGTTTCAGCAAAATAATAACCGGCATTCAGCACTCTGGTATTTGCTTCAATCAACTGTGGTTTTCCTTTAAATTTTTTATTGAAAAAATCAACTGTATGCTCTAAAGAACGATCGTACATCCAATAAACCATTCCTAAAGAAAACATATTTTTACTTCGGGTAATGGCTTTGTTGTCTAGTCCTTCAACATCTTTTAAAGCTTCTTTAGTCAATGAAGTCATATCAACTTGAATAATGCGATAGTTGTCCAAACTTCCATCTTCCAATGGATTTGTTTTATACTCCGCTTTATCTAAATTTTTCTTTGTAAATGAATCCGTGTCCACAATAATGGTGTGACCCGGTTTTACGGCATATAAATTGGTTTTTAAACCCGCGGGGTTCATAGCCACTAATAAATCCAAATTGTCACCTGGTGTACTTACTTCTACGCTGCCTATATGAACCTGAAATCCTGAAACACCGTATAAACTTCCTTGTGGAGCCCTAATTTCAGAAGGATAGTTAGGAAAAGTTGCAATATCATTTCCAAACATGGCCGAAGTATCAGTAAACTGAGTTCCTGTTAGCTGCATTCCATCACCTGAATCTCCGACAAACCTAACTACTACTGCTTCTAGTACTTCAGGCTGAAGATTTTTTTTAGTTGTAATCATAATTTATGTAAATTAAAAAATTTTGTTGAAATTGATTAAATTTTTTGTATTTTAATTATTAAGTGCCAAAGTTAACTTTACTTTTTAAGTGAGGAAATGACTTTTGTCACTTATACTTAGATATATTTTTATAATTTTGTGCAATAATTAATTATTAAAATTACAACTCATGGCAATTAGAATAACAGACGAATGCATTAATTGTGATGCATGTATTTCAGAATGTCCAAATAATGCAATTTATGAACCGGATGGAGATTGGGCATATTCAGACGGAACTACATTGAAAGGTATGGTAACTATACCTGGAAGTGGAAAACAAGTTGACGCTGATAAAAGAAATGAACCAAAATCCGATGAATTTTATTTTATTGTAACTGATAAATGTACAGAGTGTAAAGGTTTTCATGACGAACCACAATGTGCTTCAGTTTGTCCAGTTGATTGTTGTATTCTAGATGAAGATCATGTAGAAACAGAAGATCAATTAATGGCTAAAAAAGTTTGGATGCACGGATAATATCAATTAAAAATTTAATAGATATAATAAATGCGCTAAAATTCATAAAAAAGCACCGTTTTTCGGTGCTTTTTTAGTGTTAGATATTTTGTCAGGCTTTTGCAACGGTTACCATTGTTGTCTAAACAATTAACAATCAACGTGTTAAATAATATAATTTAGTTAAAAGTGTTCATTTTTTATAGTTTTTATGAGCCTAAAAATGGTAGTTATAATGAAGCTATTGTTTTGTTTGATTTGATGTAAAGTATTTTAAAAATGAAAGTTAGTATGATAAAAGAAATCAATATAGAGATAATCCTATAAGAACTAAATTGATAAAAACTACTGTAAATTTTTAATTTTTGAATAAGAAAAACACCTGAGAGTGCAAATAAATTAGTAATTGAATGTAAGACTATTGTTGTTCCAAGACTTTTCGTTTTATAATATATCCAACCAAAAAATAAGCCTATAATTATTGCAGGCAATATTAATAATGGCTTTCCATGAATTAGACCAAACAAAATGGCTGAAATTATAATTGCTTTTTTTGCAGAATAACTTATTAGTAGTCCTTTTAGTATAATACCTCTAAATATCATTTCTTCAAGAATTGGTCCAATAATAAGAACTCCAAAAGTCATTGTTAATGGAGTGAAAGGGTTTATGTTGGATTCATTAAAAAAACTGTTTATAGGTATGTTTATCCCAAATTCAAATAAGAACAATATTGTAATTAATAAAAGCAATGATTTGCTATTTATTAAAGTAAAGTTATATGATAATTTCACTTTCCTTTTCCAATTTATCAAATGAATGATTACTATAAATGTTAAAGTCATTAAAATAAAAAAAAGTAATATTTTAGTTTCTTGATTTTGGCTATTTATGACAAATAACCAAGGAGTTGTTAAAATTAGACTAAATATTAAGGCTACGATAATTTGTAAAATTGTATTTGGGAAAAAATGTTTTTTCATAAATTCTTTATTAAAAAAATAATGAGCACTATTGCTAATACTCATTACTTATTCATTGTAGATTATTAAAATTGATTCCAGATCCAAATGCCAGCATTAGCAATAGACACACCTCCATTATAAACAGCTTCACCAGCAAAAATAAGTGGGTTACTTGTTCCAGACCAAGAATACTTAAGATATCCTCCATTAGTTTCTTCCATTTCTTTAGCATTCATTTTTTGAACACCGTAATTTTCTAAATTTTTCATTTTTTAAAATTTAAAGTTAAACATTTGTTTTTTATCAAAAGTTTAAAATTGCGCAATTTTTGTTTTTGATACTGCAAATATAAATTAGTTCACTGCAATAACTTTGCAGTAAGAAAAATTTCATTTAAAAAATAAATGTACAGAGTGTAAAGGTTTTCATGACGAACCACAATGTGCTTCAGTTTGTCCAGTTGATTGTTGTATTCTAGATGAAGATCATGTAGAGACAGAAGATCAATTAATGGCTAAAAAAGTTTGGATGCACGGATAATATCAATTAAAAATTTAATAGATATAATAAATGCGCTAAAATTCATAAAAAAGCACCGTTTTCGGTGCTTTTTTAGTTTATAGAGTATTTTGTGTAACTATTATACAAAGCTCCCTTCCCTTTGGGAAGGGCTGGGGATGGGATGATTAGTCGTTTAATTTTAATACTGCCATAAATGCTTCTTGCGGAATTTCAACATTTCCTATTTGACGCATTCGTTTTTTTCCTTTCTTTTGTTTTTCCAACAATTTTCGTTTACGCGAAATATCACCTCCATAACATTTTGCGGTTACGTCTTTTCTGAGCGCTTTTACGGTTTCACGCGAAATAATTTTCGCGCCAATCGCCGCCTGAATCGGAATGTCAAATTGTTGACGTGGAATTAGCTGACGCAGTTTTTCGCACATTTTTTTACCGATATGATAGGCGTTGTCTGCGTGAATTAAAGAAGATAATGCATCTACAACTGAACCATTTAATAAAATATCAACCCGTACCAATTTCGAAGCTTTCATTCCAATAGGATGATAATCAAATGAAGCATATCCTTTAGAAACGGTTTTTAATCGGTCGTAAAAATCGAAAACAATTTCGGCCAAAGGCATTTCAAAAGTGAGCTCAACGCGCTCTGGCGTTAAATAAGTTTGGTTGGTAATTTGTCCGCGTTTTTCAATACACAAACTCATCACTTGTCCTATAAAATCGGATTTTGTAATAATGCTGGCTTTTATAAAAGGTTCTTCAACCCTATTTAATTTTGAAGGCTCGGGCAAATCCGTTGGATTGTTCACTAAAATAGGAACATCCGGATATTTATTGCTGAAGGCGTGGTACGATACGTTTGGCACAGTAGTAATTACTGTCATATCAAATTCGCGTTCTAACCTTTCCTGAACAATTTCCAAATGCAACATTCCCAAGAATCCGCAACGAAAGCCAAATCCCAATGCGGCGGAACTTTCTGGAATAAATACCAGCGAAGCATCATTTAACTGGAGTTTTTCCATAGAAGAACGAAGCTCTTCATATTCATCGGTATCCACCGGATAAATACCTGCAAATACCATTGGTTTTACATCTTCAAACCCATCAATTCTATTTTGGGTTGGATTTATAACATCGGTTATGGTATCTCCAACTTTAATTTCGATAGCGGTTTTAACACCAGTAATTAAATAACCCACATCACCAGCTTTTATGCTTTGTTTTGCAACTTGGGTTAATTTTAAGGTACCAACTTCATCGGCATTGTATTCATTATTGGTTGCCATAAATTTAATGCGTTGCCCTTTTTTAATTTCACCGTTAAAAACCCTGAAATAAGTTTCCACACCTCGGTATGAATTGTAAACCGAGTCAAAAATTAAGGCTTGTAAAGGCGCGTTAACATCGCCTTTTGGCGCAGGAACTTTTTCAATGATGGCTTTTAAAATATCTTCTATTCCAAAACCTGTTTTTCCACTTGCGTGAATAACTTCTTCCGGTTTACAGCCCAATAATGCAACAATATCATCGGTAACTTCTTCTGGATTCGCACTTGGCAAATCGACTTTGTTTAATATGGGAATGATTTCTAAATCGTGTTCTAATGCCAAATATAAATTTGAAATGGTTTGTGCCTGAATGCTTTGTGCGGCATCAACAATTAATAAAGCGCCTTCACAAGCGGCAATTGACCGGGAAACTTCATAAGAAAAATCAACGTGACCAGGAGTGTCAATTAAATTTAAAATATATTTTTCACCTTCATACATATATTCCATTTGGATGGCGTGACTTTTTATGGTAATTCCACGTTCACGTTCCAAATCCATATTGTCCAACAACTGCTCTTTCTTTTCACGTGAAGTTACGGTTCCGGTAGCATCCAAAAGTCTGTCGGCTAAAGTGCTTTTTCCGTGGTCAATATGTGCAATAATGCAAAAATTTCTTATGTTTTTCATACTTCGTATTCCTATCTACTTTTAGATGCGCAAATATAGCGAAATAAGGTTTTAAAAATACGACCTGTTTAAATGTTTGCTATTCAACCCAATCTGCCATAAATAAATTGGTGTCGTGCGTGCCATTATTATTTCTATTAGAAGAAAAAACAATCTTTTTCCCGTCGGGTGAAAACATTGGAAAAGCATCAAAAACGGTATCATAAGTAATTTGCTCCAAGCCCGTTCCATCCAAATTAATCATAAATAAATTAAAACTGTGTTTGGTTTTATGGTTTGAAGAGAAAATAACTTTTTTTCCTGAAGGATGAAAAAACGGCGCCCAATTTGCATCTCCTAAATTGGTGATTTTGGTTAAATCGCTGCCGTCAACATTACAAGTATACAATTCCATATTTGTGGGTTGCACCAATCCTTCAGCCAATAAATCTTTATATTCTTTGATTTCTTCATCTGTTTTTGGACGGGAAGAACGGAATATTAATTTTGTGCCATCGGGAGAAAAGAAAGCACCGCCATCATAACCCAATTCAAAAGTGATTTGTTTTACGTTTGAGCCATCAATATTCATGGTAAACAATTCCAAATCTCCGGTTCTTGTTGAAGTAAATACAATTTTATCGCCTTTAGGAGAAACAGTAGGTTCGGCATCATATCCTTTTTCAAAAGTTAATTGTTTCAATTGATTTCCTTTAGTATCAGCCACAAAAATGTCATAGCCGTCAAAAATAGGCCAAATATATTTGTTGCCATAATCTTCTTTTTTTGGTACTGGCGGACAATCTTTACTGACTAAATGTGTGGAAGAATAAATAATGGTAGCATCTCCAGGTAAAAAATAACTACAGGTTGTGCGACCGGTTCCTGTACTTATCAATTGCGGTTTTTGCCCTTTGCTTAAATCGTCGTTAATGCCCATTGTAAAAATTTGGTCGCATTTCAATCCCCAAATATTATTTGCCTGGAATACCAATTTGCTGCCGTCGAAACTCCAATAAGCTTCCGCATTATCGCCACCAAAAGTAAGCTGTTTTATGTTTTTTAAATGTTTTTCCTGCGGATAATGTAATGTATTTACAATTTTTGTGGCACCTGATTTTCCGTCGTAAGCTGTTTTATGATGTGAAGATTTACAGCCTAAAAATAGCGCTGATAAAAGAAGGATTGACAATTTTAATTTCATCTTTTTAAATTTTAATGTTTTATTAAGTTTCAAAAATACAATTTTAGAAATGAATTTTGAAATAATAAAAATTGCGTATTTTTGCACACTTAAATTTTTGATTTGATAAAGATAGGAGATATAGAATTGTGCGATTTTCCGTTGCTGTTAGCTCCGATGGAAGATGTGAGCGACCCACCGTTTAGGGCTTTGTGCAAAGAACAAGGCGCAGATGTGGTTTATACTGAATTTATTTCTTCGGAAGGATTGATACGTGATGCGGTGAAAAGTAGAAAAAAATTGGATATTTATGAGAAGGAACGTCCGGTTGGCATTCAAATTTTTGGTGCAAATTTAGAATCTATGTTAAGAACGGTGGAGATTGTTGAGCAATCGAATCCGGATATTATCGACATTAATTTTGGTTGTCCGGTTAAAAAAGTGGTTTGTAAAGGTGCCGGAGCTGGTATTTTAAAAGATATTGATTTAATGGTGAGTTTAACCGAAGCCATGGCAAAACATAACAATTTACCCATTACCGTAAAAACCCGCTTGGGTTGGGACGAAAATTCCATAAAAATTGTTGAAGTGGCTGAACGTTTACAGGATGTAGGTTGTAAAGCAATTTCTATTCACGGCCGTACACGCGCTCAAATGTATAAAGGTGAAGCCGATTGGAGTCATATTGCCGCAGTGAAGAACAATCCCAGAATGCACATTCCTATTTTTGGAAATGGCGACGTAAATTCTCCTGAACGCGCTATGGAAATGCGCGATAAATTTGGATTGGACGGTGCTATGATTGGAAGGGCAAGTATTGGAAATCCGTGGTTTTTTAAACAGGTAAAACACTTTTTTGAAACCGGAGAACATTTGCCCGATATTACTATTGCCGACCGTGTTGAAATGGCACGCCGACATTTACAAATGGAAATCGACTGGAAAGGGGTTGAAATTGTGGGTGTTATGGAAACCCGTCGTCATTATACCAATTATTTTAAAGGCATTCCAGATTTTAAAGAATACCGAATGAAAATGGTAACCTCAGATTCTGCCCAAGATGTTTATGACGTTTTTGAAGAGGTTTTGCAAAAGTTTCAGTAATGATTAAGTCTTCAGTAGTAGTTATCGGTTTAGAGGATGAAAAGTAGCGGGTTTGAAAACGTAATTTTCCGATATTTAAAATTAGTACTATTTTGTTTTAGAAATATTCTATTTTACTGAATTAAGCAATTTCTTATGCATATTGTATGCTAGCTTTTCATCATTCTGAATTATGAAAATATTAATTTGTTACTAAAACAGATACTGAATATATTTCATAAGCACCTTCTAATCCTTTGTCTTTTGTATAATAATATTTTAAATGGTTAAGATCATCTGTAATAATTGAATTTAGCTTTTTAGTAACTTTTTCTGAAATATCATCTAATTTTCCTTTTAAAGGTCTTGCATCTTCAAACGAATCTTTATATGCTAAGAAAACAAAAAATCTGTTGTTGTTTTTAAAAAGTCTTTCTCCTTGAAATTTATAATTCCACCATTCGACTGGAACTAGATTGTTTTCCACCTCTGAAATCATTGTATTGCGAGATTCTAAAGTGTCCTTTACAAATTGTTTAGTATCACCATTGCCTTTTTGAATCAAAATATCGAGTAATTCACTTTTGGAAAGACTTCCATAATTAGGCAAGTTAAGTTCTTTTTTTACACTTTTATATTTTTCTTTAATAATTTCTATTTCGGATTTATTAACACCAATAAGAAAGCTATCATTTCCTTTATTCGATACTGTCAACCCTTTTTTGTGTAAATCAAAATAGTCATCAGATATATGCGTTATTTTTAAATCAAAAGGGATTATATCATCACCTTTTTTAACAAGAAAATCCACATATTTGATTTTACGAAGTGTGGGAATTACATTTTCGTGATCATTAAAAATATGTTCAATTAAATCATTAGTAACTTGATTATAATATTGCCAAAGAATATAACCTCGAATTGTTGAATCAAAGACTTCATTAACTTTAGTTTCTAAATCTGCTTTAGACTGAATAGTTTTATCTCGAACCAATTCTTTTGCAGTATCATTTAAGTTGTCATTACGAATTCCACACTTTACGTTTCCAAATTCATTAATAATTTTAGGTAAATGCTCTTCTTGTTCTTTTCTAAATTTACGGATTTCTGGGTATTTATTGTTTATGTATTCAATTATTTGATCATTAGTAACTTCAGTTAAATAAAGGATTTCATAAAGTTCTTCTGCTTTACCTTTTTTAAGCTCTTTTCCGGTATGAGTTTTGATAATTTCTTTAAGATGATCATTTGCCAATGATCTTATCAATATGTATCTAGAAAACCCATCTTGTTTTTGAAGTTCAAATAAATTAGTTTCTTTTTTCTCAAAACTCTTGTGTAGCTGTTTAAATGTCATTTAAATTTTATTATAGATAAGAAATCTCTGGTTCGCCTTGAAGAGTCCATTTTTGGCTCTCAGTGAATTTGAAATGGTTCGTTAAAATTTTAAATAAGTCTATGTTACCAATAAGTATTTTCTCTGTAAAAATCATATTCATTACGTTTAAAAATATTTCATTGGTGTCCAGAGGCTTTTCTAATAACCAATTTTCAATTTTTTCAATAAATAAATCTTTCACTTCTATATCAGTTTTGATTTTTGCTTGAATACTGGAAGCCTTTTGGAATGTAACCAATACATCTCCCTTTACACTTTTTAGTCTATTTATTTGTCTTGGTGTGAAAGACTTTTGAACAAGCCATTCAAAATCAACCAATTCAAAACCATTTCTAATGCACGAATTTGTAATAGCTTTCCATTCAAGTCCAGAAAGTGAATGATAAGTCAAGGAAAAGTATCCTTCTGGCTTAAGTACTCTTCTGATTTCTTGAAACGCTAAGAAAATATCCTTTTCAAATTCATTTATACCTTTGTTTCTTTCTTTACTATCGGTAATAATAATTTCATTTTCATAATCAGGTGTTAATTTTAACCAAGCGTTCCAAATAATGCTCTGTTCAAAATATGGGACTGCATCACCATATGGAGGATCTGTAAAAATATAATCTATAGAATCTGATCTAATTTGAAGATCTTTTGCATCATTTTGAAGAATGCTATAATTATTATTATATTCAAATAGGTTTAAAGAATTCGTGATACAATTAAAATAAGAAAGATAATCTTTCTTTCCATTAATTATTTTTTTAAATCTATTCTCAAAATATTGCAAAACATTATTTTCCAAATATGTCTCACCAATATAAAAACCAGTCATCCACGCTCCAGGAGCCATTTCTCCTCTTGTTTTAATTGGTGGAACTAATTTTGAGCAATTTGCTAAATTAGCCGTGAAAGCTACTTTTAAAAAATCTCTTTCCTTTCCAGAAGAATGTTTTTCTATTAATGATAATAATTTTGAATGACAAGCTAAAGTTCTTTTAGTGAAAAGGTCAGGAATAGTCATATCCTTTTTCGCTGAAATTCTTGAATTTTCAAGTAATTTGTTTTTCGGATACCAATCAACAATTTCTTGATTTAATTCAAATTTTAAATATTCTTTTACCTTTTGTTTATCTAAAGTAATTTCTACTGCTTTTCTGTCTTGTGGGCGTTTAAACTTACCTTTTATAGGTATGTCTTGTGCATTTCTAAGAACAGTAATTAATTGGATAATTTCACCTTCATGTTCCCATTTAAACCAATTACTAATAAAAGGTGTCAATTCTTTCTTTATTTTATCCCATTCTTTTCCTACTTTTAAAAGATCAATTTCAATTTCTAAAAGTTGCTTATTTAGGAAATTAGCTATTGGATTTAAATCATTAGAAATAACATTTCTATTTAAAAGAAATGCTTCACAGGAAAAAACACCATATCCAGAAAATGGATCAAGTACTATATCACCTTGATTTGAATATTTTTCAATAAGGATTTTCAAGTCATTTGATGGCTTTTTTCCCCAATATTTATGCATTTCGTATCTATCTCTTTTCTGTTTCAAACTTTTAATATTTGATTTCTGTAAATATACAATTTTGATCCAATCTATTTCAAGACAATACATTTTTTTCAACTTGCGTTTAAGAGTTAGTTTTGTAAATAGTTGATTTTCAGATTAACAAATAAATAATTACATAAATAAACGTTTAAACAATTTCTCACTCAACTATTTTTTTAGAAATTCTGCTGCTGGCAATTTTAGAGGCCAACAAACCCAAAACAATAATGGTGATAAGCACGGTAATTACGTTTAAAAAGGTAAACTCCACAGGATATGCCAAATGCGGGGTAATCATAAATAATTTATATTTTTTCTGAAGCAAAACCAACACAATCCCAGCCGATAGCCCAACCGAAAGTCCGAAAAGTGTTAGTAAAAAACCCTGAAAAATAAAAATACGTTTAATTTCTTTTATGGTAGCGCCCAAACTATAGAAGGTTTTCAGATTGTCCCTTTTGTCTAAAATCATCATAATAATAGCGCCAATCACATTAAATAACGCAATAATTAAAATAAGTGTAAATATTAAGTAAGATGCTAAATTTTCAGTATTCAGCATTTTATAAAACAAAGTGTTTAGCTGTTCTCGGGTTTCAACTTTAAATTCGGGTCCCAAATTGCTTTTTAATTGTTCAATAATTTGGGCGCGCTCGTTGCTGTTGTTGACTTTTAGTTCAACTGCCGAAATTTGGTTTGATTTGTAATTCAGCAATTCCTGAGCCAATTCTAAAGAAATAAACACATATTTTTTATCAATTTCATCAGTTAAGGCAAAAACCCCAATAGGTTGTGTGTTAATTTTAGTAAAAGCATTGTTGGGGTCAGTAATATAGCCACTTCCCGGTTTCGGAACATAAATTTTTAAAGGTTCCAAAAAATCATAAACGCCTATCGATAACAAATTAGAAATTCCGTTTCCAACTACAGCACCTGATGGCATATCTTTGTTTAACCAATTGCCTGTATAAACTGTGGTGTCCATTCGGTTTACTTTTGTGTAGTTTGAATCAACGCCTTTAATATAAGCAATGTGTGTTTTTTCATTAAAATCGAAAAAAGCGCGTTCTTCAATTACTTTTGAATAGGAAGCAATGCCAGTTTGCTGGTTAATTATGTTTTTAATTTTTGTATTAAAATCGAAGGATTTTCCTTTTACCACGCTAATTTTAATATCGGGATCAGAAGTGTTTAGAAAGCCAATGCTGAAAGTTCGCAATCCTGAAAATCCGGAAAGTACAATAAACAAAGCCAAAGTTCCAATGATTACACCGACTGCAGCAATAATAGTAATAATATTTATGGTGTTGTTGCTACTTTTTGAGAATAAATATCGCTTGGCTATGTAGAAAGAGAAATTCAAATTATCGCTTTTTGCGTTGGTCTAAAATATCAGGATTTGTAATTGGGTTTTCCTGTTTGCCTTTTATAGCATTGTCAATATTTTCAATATAATCCAAACTGTCGTCCATATAAAAAAAGAGTTCGGGCATTCTTCTTAGCTGTTCACGAGTTCGTTTTGCCATTTCATAGCGAATGGTTGCTGTATTTTCTTTTAGGCCTTCAATAATGAGATCTCTTTTTGCCTGAGGGAAAACACTAATATATACTTTTGCATTAGATAAATCGCTGGTTACAAGAACCTTAGATACAGATATGATTATCCCTTTCATTCCATCTTGTGCGGCATGTTGTAAAACATCGGCTAAATCTTTTTGTAAAACACCTGCAATCTTTTTTTGTCTGTTTGTTTCCATAATGCAAAAATAGGGTTTAAATATACATAAATTCTGTTTTTGTTTTTGATTGTGTTGAAATTTATTTGTGAGAATTCTTGACTGAAATATTAATTTTACAAATTTTAGACATTTTAATTTCAGTAACTTTGAGGGAATATTTATTTCAATCCTGTTATTTTATGAAAAAAATTGAACATATTGGAATTGCTGTAAAAGATCTCGAAAAATCGAATGCTTTGTTTGCCGCAATTTTTGGAAAATCACATTATAAAATTGAAGAAGTGGAAAGTGAAGGCGTGAAAACATCTTTTTTTCAAGTAGGTTTTAACAAAATTGAATTGCTGGAAGGAACCAACGAAAATAGTCCGATTTCAAAATTTATTGATAAAAAAGGAGAAGGCGTTCACCATATTGCTTTTGCAGTTGATGATATTTCAAGCGAAGTGGCACGTTTAAAAAAAGAAGGATTTGTGGTGTTAAACGAAACGCCAAAAAAAGGCGCCGACAATAAGTTGGTTGTTTTTTTACACCCAAAATCTACCAATGGCGTTTTAATTGAGTTGTGCCAGGAAATAATAGGGTAGCGGTTGGAAATAGTTATTTTCCTTTTAAATATAGGTGAATTGAAGCTGCTTCATCCATTTAACTACATTGTCCAAGTAACAGGAAAATGATTACAAAAACAACGATAAAGCCAAAGCAACCACCGCCTAATTTTGCAGCGCCATAACCAGAAATTAATGTTTTTAAAAAGTTATTCATACTATTTATTGTTTTAATATTGATTCTCAACAATGTTTTTCAAAGATATTTCTTGTATACTGAAAAAAATTACACAATTCAGAAAATAAATTACATTATTCTCACTTTTGGTTATTGCTGTGCTTTATTGTATGTAAGGCATAGGAGTTTCTAAAAAATTAGCGTGAAAAGATTTTTTTTCATTTTTAAACTTATAAAAGATATTCTTGGAACTAAGATATAACCTGTTAAACTTGCAAATAGAATTGGTACAAACTATCCAAATCCTACCAATGTTGCATGTAAAATTAATCTTTGTATAAATTATGGCAATTATGTATTGGCTAATAAATCGAAGTATTCATCATCTGAATTTTTACCTCCGTAACCTTTTCCTATCGTTTTATGCGTTTCTACAAATTCAATTCGTTCAACCCATTTTACCATTTTGTAACCTAACTGATTTTCTACGCGCAGTCTTATAGGCGCACCATATATTTCAGAGAGCGGCTCATAATTCATTTCCCAAGCCAGTATTGATTTTGGTTTTAGACAATTTTCTAAAGTATGTGTATCATAATAAACACCTCCATACAATCCTTCTCCATAAGAGTAAAAAACAACTGTGGTAGCAGAGGAATGTGGTTTAACCAAGTCCACTAAGGTTTTTAATGGTAATCCACCCCATTCTGCCACGCCAGACCATCCTTGTATGCAATGATGCATAGTAATATTCTGTTCTTTGCCAAGTTTCATCAGCTCATCAAGTGATAGTTCAACAGGATTTTCCACTAATCCACCTACTTTGAGTTTATAATCTTTGAAATTATTCTTTGATAATTCTTTCCATGTTTCAGAAGTTGGAAGTTTTCCATTGGGCCAAAAAAATGGAGATATATCTTCTTTCTTATAATAAGATGAAGGTTTCAGTTTATTGATTGTGGATTCCCATAAATTTCCATTGATAAAAGCATCTATTTTTTGTACCCAGCGTGGTTTATTCCATGAGACCCAATGGGCATACACAAAAAAAGCAATCGTAAAAAGAATGATGCCTATAACAATGTAAAGTCCTGTTTTGCTTGATGGATTATCTGTTCCAAGAGTAATATGATTCATATTCCTGACTAAACCGGTGATTGCCACCATAGTAACATGTATGATAATATAAACTACATACGAAAGCATCACTAAAAAATGTACAGACCTTGCTCCTTGTCTGTTGCCAAATAATTTGGGCAGCCAGTGAAACCTATTTTCAATCGCAGGTGACATGGACATCCCACTAAGCATTGCCAAAGGCGCTAAAATAAATATTACACCAAAATAAGTAAGTTGCTGCAAGGCGTTGTAATGGTAAAATCCATTGAGTTCTACCGGCAGGTTGAAAGTTGCGTAATGTACAAATACATTCCACGCATCGGGTATAATTTGCCATGATGTAGGTATAATTCTTAACCATTGATTGCTGGTAAACAATAGTACAATAAATATGATTCCGTTCAATACAAAAAATGGCACATGAATAAAATGCCAGCCACGTGCAATACCTACAGTATGGCGATAACCTGGTAAACTAAAAAGAGGACTTATATATCGGGCATCATCTTTAGCAGTCCATAATTTGTCTTTTGGTACTTTTATAGGTGTAAATTTTAGCCATTCAGAATCAGGTTTGCATCCTTCGTTAAAATATAATCTGGGATGGTCAAATAATATTGAAAGCCCACTTCTTATCAATATTACCAAAAAGAAAAAGTTTACCCAATGACCAAGTATAAGCCATAAAGGAAAACCTTTTACGCTAACTTCAGTAGTAGAGAGAAGCGCCAATGATGGATCTTCAGGCAATCCTAAAATTAAATATTGCGCCCAAGCCGCTCCGATGGTGATTAAAAAAGCAAGGCCAATTATTAAAAAAACATAAGGTTTCAGTTCAATAAATAATTTTCGATCCTGTGGATAATGAACGGGCTTTTCGATATCGTTAAAATGTGTAAACATGGGATTCCTACGATTTTACAACTTGCATTGTATAATTGATTTCAAATATAAGGATTGTTTGAAATAAAAATAGAGAATGTTGATATTATTTATGAAGAATGTAAAGTTAAGAAACTTCAGTTTAGTGTTTTATAAAAGTTCAATAGCGTTCCTGTCATTGAATTAATAAGTTACATAACGCAAAATTTGAAACCTTGAAGGTTTTAAATAAAATATTTTGCTAAAATCACTATTTTAGTTGTAAAAATCTTAGAGGTTTTTCTTCGGTTTGCGCTCTTTGTTATTTATCCTTCGCAAGAGCATTTTGTTTACTGAATTAAGTAAATTTTTAGTCATTGTTCGTAAGCAGTTTTTTTATGCTTAAAGATATTCTAATATTTGTTCTTTTACTTTCGGATTTGAAGGATAGAATGCATTGGCTTCAATAATTTTTCCATCTTTATCAATTAATATAAATCTTGGGATTCCATTTACAAAGTATTCTTTGAAAAAGGAAATATTTTCGTCAGGAGCAAAGAGTTGTATACCGCCCAATTGTTTTTCTTTTACCAATTTTTCAAATCGTTCTTTGGAGTCTTGCAAACAAATACTTACAAATTGAATATCTTTATTTTTAAATTCCTTTTCCAATTCTTTTAAAGCAGGAATTTCGTTTATGCAAGGAATACACCACGTTGCCCAAATATCAACATATACCAATTTTCCTTTTAAACTTTCAAGTGTAACTAATTTATCATTTATATCATACAATTCAAAAGTAGGAGAAATAGCTCCTTTTGAAATCTTTTTTAAGTTCAGATATATTTCTTCGATTTCTTCTCTGTATAATTGATTTTTAACTATTGACATATATTTATTGTAAACTTCATCTAACATTTTAGTTTGGGTTATTCCAAATTTCATTGTTTCATAAGCTAACTTATCTTTAATTAATTGGTTTTTTATTTCCTTATCAATTGTTATTAACTGTGTCAAAGATTTATCCTCTGTTATTGAATCTTCCATTTTATAGGATATAAATTCTCCTAAACGTTGTATGTAATAAGGATGAGCTAATAATTTTTCATTTGATATATCAATATTTTTATAAGGATTTGGAAAGTTATCGGACACTTTAAAATCTTTATTTTCGATAAAAGTCCCTCTCCATCTACGATATCTATCAATCAAGGAAGCTTTATTGCTTTCTATTGAAAAAGTTTCATAAAGCATAAAATCGTTATCGAGATTTATTTGACTTTTTAATAATTTTGTTTTTACGTTATTTATGGAATCGGATAATTTTAAAAAATCTTCTTCATTTAGATTTAAGAAATATTTTGGGTTTTCAACTTTTTCAAAGCTTTTATCAAGCTGGTCTTTTTGTTGCAAATAATTGTTTTCATTTGCTCCATTGCCTTGAAATGCCAAGAAAGAAATATTATCCTTGTAATAGATTGTTGCTTTTAAATTCTTTGAGGGATTTAAAAATAGAGATCTCACATTAGTCCTATCGTTTAAGGAATAATACCCTTTTGGGACAAAAAGCGTATCATAAAACGAATTGTCTTTGGCAAGATGTATTGTTCCAAATGTTTTATTGTTTATATCTCTTATTGGTAAGCTGTCAATTATTGGATTTTCAATTGTTCCTGAAAAGATGACATAATCAACTTTTTTTTCTTTTTTACAGGAGGTAAAAAGAATAATACCAAATACAATTATAAATTTTAAATATTTCATAGCTTTTAATTTATTTGATGAAAGTTTATTTAATTACACATTGCGTCTAAATAAAAACTTAAACTTTGATTACTTTTAGTCCAAACATCCATAGCTTTTTCTCTAAAAAATGCTGTATTCAATGGTGATACCGCTGTGGAAATAGCAAAATATTTACTTTTGCTATTTGCTTTTTCACTTTCTACCCATTGAATTGTTACAACAATATCTCCAGTATCGCTTTCAAAATAAATATCATAAGGTTTTAGGTCAACCGTAAACCAACCGAGAAATTCATTGTCAATTTCAAATATAATATTTTGATTAACAATGAGTTCATCAGGTAATCCGTTTTTAATTTTGTAAAAGTTAACTCTGAATTTAAGTTTTTTAAAATCATTTGAAGTAATGTTAAAATTCAGACTGTTAATTTGACAATTTTTTTTGATTTCTAATTGCATTCCAATTTCTTTACTCAATCTATCATCAACATCTTTTTCATAATAAGTATAAAAATTTGCGTGCATTAAGCCGAAACCTTTTGAAGTTCTTCCTATTTTTTTGAGTTTTGGAGTTTTCGTTTTTACAATTACAACTTCTTTTAATGCATTAATTTCAGGTTCGAGTAAAATATTATTTATTTTGCTGTTAAGTTCCGCGACTTTTATTTTTTGTGTTGTGTAACCGAGGTAAGAAAATATTACCGAATCATTCATTTTAATATTCTCATTGAGTTTTAAAATAAAAGCTCCATTGTCATTTGAAACGGTTCCAACTCCTTTATTGGCAATTCCAATATTTACGTACGGTAAAGGCAAATTACTTTGAATATCAACTATTTTTCCTTTTATTTCTCTTTCTTGTGAAAAACAGAACGAATTTAAGGTTAGGATTGTAATTAGGGTTAAAAATATTTTCATCTTTTTCTCATATTGTAAGCAATTTGTATAATCCATTCAACTTATACTATTTATCATTTAAAATCATTTAATAAACATAGCCTTAACAGAAAATTACTCGGTTAAAAGTAGTGAAAATTATTTTTTAATTATTACGGTTTTCCCGCATTTTTTTAAACCGGTTATTTATCAGAATTTATTGTTAAAACAAAATTTTGTTTTTAAGCCAACATTTACCCTTCGGCTATACTTCGACCGCGCTCAGGACAGGCTTGTTCTGTGAAAACAAAAGGCGTTGCCGGACTAAATTTAATTGTTTCCGAAAGCTTATCACAATTTGTGATTATCTTTAAATTAAAAATACTGCTGGAGATGGGGAAAATCAAAGTTTGTGGAACATAAACCTTCTTTGAGGAACTGAATTTAATTTTTTAGTTATTGAACAACTGAATATTTCTATGTGTTTGAAATCTTACTTAAACCCAGATATCCTGTTTAACACTAATTTCTATTTGATTTTTGAGTATTAGAAACTCACATTCAGTATGATTAATTTGTGTGGCGGCTCTTACTACATATTTCATTTTCTATAAATACAGAGAAACGAATAACATTACAATTAAAAAAATTGATATAATTAGATTTAATTATATACATTTGCTTAAATATGAATATTATTACAAAATAATAGAATGCAAATAAAGTTAAAAGATATAGCAAGTATTCAATTTGGTTACTATGGAAAGCCCAGTAAGAAAGGAACTATTCCTTATTTGCAAGCTAAGCATTTTAATGATTTTGGGCAATATGTTGGGGATAAAGATGCTTTTTTGGAAGAAGAGCCAAAATCAACAGCCAATTTATTAAAAGATGGTGATGTGCTTTTTGCTGCAAAAGGCTTTCGTTTTTTTGCAACATTGTATAAAAAAGAGGTTGGAAAGGCAATTGCCTCTTCAATATTTTTTGTGATGCGGCCTGATACAAATAAAATAATTCCAGCTTATTTAGTTTCAGTTTTAAACCTACCGAAAAACCTATCGCATTTTCAGCAATCAGGTGCAGGAAGTTCAATCCCTTCTATTCGTAAAAATGAATTGGCTGATTTTGCTTTCAATCTAATTCCAATTGATCAACAACAAAAAGTGGTTGCGTTGCAAGAATTACATTTTAAAGACATAGAAATCACAGAAACATTAGTCAAAGAAAAACAAAAACTTTTTCAAACAACAATTTCAAAAATTATAAAATAATAATTATGACAGAAAATAAAATTACACAAAGAGAAATTAACAACATTGTTTGGAAAGCATGTGACAGTTTACGACCGGTTATGGGAAGTGAGCAATACAAGGATTATATACTAACACTCTTATTTATAAAATACCTGTCTGATGTATGGAAAGATAAGGTAGAACAATACCGTCTCAAATACCCTGATAATGAGGAAATGGTTCAACGCCAATTAAAGAGAGAACGTTTTTTATTACCTGAGACAAGTAATTTTGATTACTTATACGAAAACCGTAATGAATCCAATATTGGGGAATTAATAGATATTGGATTAACAGCTTTGGAAGATGCCAATCGCAGCAAATTAGCAATGGTTTTCCGTAGTATTTCATTTAATTCAGAAACTGTTTTTGGTCAAACCAAACAACGGAATGTAATTATGAAAAATCTATTGGTAGACTTTTCGGAATTAGACTTACAGCCGTCACATCTAGAAGGGAATGATATCATTGGAGATAGTTATGAGTTTCTAATCTCAAAATTTGCTGGGGAAAGTGGTAAAAAATCAGGAGAATTTTATACGCCTAGTGAAGTTAGTGAAGTGTTAGCCAGATTGGTTGACCCGCAACCAGGCAATAGAATATGTGATCCTACTGCGGGGTCGGGTTCTTTATTGATAAAAGTGGCCAATCAAGTTGAAGGTAAAAACTATTCACTTTATGGGCAAGAAAACAACGGGAGTACCTGGGCATTATGCCGAATGAATATGTTTTTGCATGAACAGGACAGTGCTACAATAGAATGGGGCGATACTATTAATAATCCAAAACTATTGGAAAATGACAATTTAATGAAGTTCAATATTGTGGTGGCAAATCCGCCTTTTAGTTTAGACAAATGGGGTGCAGAACAAGCTGCATCCGACCAGTTTAAACGTTTCCATAGAGGGATTCCTCCAAAAAGCAAGGGAGATTATGCTTTCATAAGTCATATGATAGAAACTTGCTATGAAGATGTCGGAAAAGTCGGTGTTATTGTGCCTCACGGTGTTTTATTCCGTAGCAGTAGTGAAGGGCAAATTCGTAAAAAACTGATAGATGAAAATTTATTGGAAGCAGTTATTGGTTTACCTGCCAATCTCTTTTTCGGAACTGGAATTCCTGCCGCAATATTAATTTTCAATAAGGGAAAAGGAAGTAATAGAGATGTGTTGTTTATTGATGCTAGCCGAGAGTTTGAAAGTGGTAAGAACCAAAATAAATTAAGAGAAATCGACATTCAGCATATTGTAAATTCTTTCAAGGCATTTAAAAAAGCTACATCATTAACAACTGAAAAAGGGGCTGTTGTGGAAGACAAATATAGCTTCCGTGCTACGATTGCTGATATTATTGAGAACGACTATAATCTTAATATTCCGCGTTATGTAGATACGTTTGAGGAAGAGGAAGAAGTAGATATCAAAGCGACACATCAAAATATTATTGAACTAAAAAAACAACTAATTATAGTAGAAAACCAAATGGAAAACTACTTAAAAGAGTTGAATTTAATTTAGCCAATTTGTTCTATTTACAGGAAACATTAGTTTGTGTGTTTTTTGTGCAGAGAAATGGAACAAAAAAAGTATTGAGAATCTTTAAAATAACTATTGATAATAGTATATGTCTTTAGAAATGAGCAAAATACAATATGCATCCGACCTACATTTAGAATTTCCTCAAAACAAGGAATTTTTCAATGCCAATCCTTTAATCCCTACTGGGGACATATTGATATTGGCGGGTGATATTGTGCCTTTTGCTATAATGGACAAACACGAAGATTTCTTTAGTTATTTGGCTGATAATTTTCAAATGACCTATTGGATACCTGGAAACCACGAATATTATTATTTTGATGCTGCAACCAAATCTGGCGTGTTGTTTGAAAAAATAAGAAGCAATGTGATTTTGTTAAACAATTCAGTGGTTCAGTTCAATTACACCAAACTAATATTTTCTACTTTATGGTCCAAAATTAGTCCGGCCAATCAATGGAACATTGAACGTGGACTTAGCGATTTTCATGTCATTAATTACAATGGTAATAGATTTACAACCGAAGCTTATAACCAATTACATGCTGATTGCATCAATTTTATCAACCAAGAATTGCAAGAGGATAATACAGCTAAAAAAGTGGTTGTAACCCATCACGTTCCTACTTTCAAGAAGTATCCCAAGATTTACAAAAACAGCACATTAAATGAAGCTTTTGCGGTAGAACTTTTCGATACCATCGAAGCTTCAAATGTTGATTTTTGGATCTATGGACACAGTCATTACAATACTAAAGATTTCAAAATTGGTAACACACAAATGTTGACCAATCAATTAGGATATGTACAACGAAATGAAAATGAGCGTTTTAATCCTTTAAAATATCTTAGTATATGATTTTCAATATAATAAAGCTATATTTGCACAATAAAGTCAATCGCTTTATTACTAATTTTTAACTTTATTAGGATATAAGTTATGAGAAAAGCCATTAATTACATCAATGAAACACTGGGCAAAAACGTCATAGAAAGCCCAATTCAAAATAAGGATTTGGGCAATTTACCTATGTATATCTCCCAAGCATACAAGCTGTATGATGTGGTAATTTTCGACAAGGATATTGTGTTGGTAGCACTAAAAAACGAAGATGATTTAAGTATTTTGCAAGCAGATAAACACCTTCAGTTACTTAGAAACACTTTGAATAAAATAGTAGTATTGGTGCTTGATAACCTTCCGTCTTACAATAGAAAACGGTTAATTGAAAAAGGGATAAATTTTATTGTACCGGGCAAACAACTTTTTTTGCCGGAATTGTTAATCAATTTAAAGGAAAGTTACACCCAACCAAAAGCAAAGAAAGAAAGCAAAACCTTAATGCCTTCAGCGCAATGTCTGTTACTCTATCACATCATTCACAGAGATAGCGAATGGAACATGGAAGCACATTCATTCAAAGAAATCGCCCAAAAATTAGATTATACACCTATGGCAATTACAAACGCAGTAGAGGATTTAAAACAAATGGAACTGATTGAAGTACAAGGCGAAAAAGAAAAGTTCATCAAGTTCAATTTAGAAAGAAGCAAATTGTGGCATGTCGCTCAAGAACAAAACCTTTTAGCAAGCCCAGTACTAAAAACAGTTTATGTTGATGCGTTGCCAAATAATGTTTTTATGTTAAAAGCCAATGCTTCGGCACTGTCAGAATATACCAACTTAAACCCAAGCAAACAGCAATATTATGCCATTGAAAAAAGCACATTTTATTTCTTACAAAAAAATAACGGTTTAGTAAATGCTAATGATAGTGAAGGAAAATATGCTATTGAAGTATGGAAATACAATCCAGTTATTTTGGCGGAAGAGCTGCGTAACGAGCAAGCAGTTGTTGACCCATTGTCTTTATACCTGAGTTTGGAAGACAGTCACGACGAACGTGTAGAAATGGGCTTAGAACAAATTATAGAAAAATATATATGGTAGTAGGATTATACGCTTTTAGCGAACATTTCAAAGATTTTCAAGACAGTTACATCATCATAGGCGGAACCGCTTGTGATATTATTATTGAAGAAGCAGGGTTTACACCGCGGGCTACCGATGATATCGATATTATTTTGATTGTAGAAGCCTTGTCACCAGAGTTTGTAGCTCGGTTTTGGGAGTTTATCAAACAATGACAAGATACCATTAAACAAAAAAACCAAGAAGAAAGAAACTGTTATCGTTTTGCGGCTCCGGCCAATCCAAATTATCCAAAGCAGTTAGAATTGTTTTGTAGAGTACCCGATGTTATTGATGCCAACGAAGGTGCACATCTTACACCTATACCGGTAGAAGAGGGATTATCAAGCTTGTCGGCAATATTGTTGGACGAGACCTATTATAAATACACCATCGAAAATAGCGAAATAAAAGAAGGAGTACATTTTGCAGCGCCACACACCTTAATTTGTTTAAAAGCATTTGCTTTTTTGAGCAATACCGAAAGAAAGGCAAGCGGTCAAAAAGTAAGAGACATAGACATTAAAAAACACAAATATGATGTATTTAGAATGATAATGATACTTACCGAAAATGATCGATTTGATTTGCCACAAACTATAAAAACAGACATGCAAAAATTTGTTGACACCATCAAAAACGAGTTGCCAAGCCCTGAAATATTTGCAGCCAATAAATTTGGAAATCAAGATATGAAGGAAATATTTAACCGATTGGTAAAAGTATTTCAATTAACAGTATAAAATAGTTGTAGAATATCAAAAAAGACTATAACCTCCAATCAAAGTAGAAACCCAAATGGAAAACTACTTGAAAGAGTTAAATTTGATTTAATAGAAGTTAACATTTTTAAAATTTATTTTAGACATCAAGCAAATGAAAAACGACATAACAACAAATAATATCATTTTTGAGCAAATCAAAGAAATTGACAATGAAGGTAATGAATATTGGGGAGCAAGAAAATTATCTAAAATTTTAGAATATTCTGAATTTAGACATTTTTTGCCCGTAATTGAAAGAGCAAAGGAAGCCTGTAATAATAGCAATCAAGATACTGAAAACCATTTCGAGGATTACCTCGAGATGGTTGCCATAGGTTCTGGTGCAAAAAGAGAAATGGAAAGTGTAAAGCTCTCTCGTTTTGCTTGTTATCTAATTGTGCAAAATGCCGACCCATCTAAAGAAGTGGTAGCACAAGGGCAAACCTATTTTGCTATTCAAACTAGGATGCAAGAAATTCAGCAAATGGAAGGCTATAACCGTTTGCCAACCGAAGACGAAAAACGGTTATTCTTGCGCAATGAACTCAAAAAGCATAATTTACAACTGGCTGAAGCTGCAAAAAAAGCTGGAGTTATTCAACCTATTGACTATGCCATTTTTCAAAATCACGGTTATATGGGTTTGTACGGCGGTTTGGGTGCTAAAGAAATTCACGCCAAAAAAGGACTTAAAAAATCACAACAAATATTAGATCATATGGGAAGTACCGAATTGGCAGCAAACCTATTCCGTGCTACACAAGCCGAAGACAAACTAATTCGAGATAAAGTAAAAGGCAAAACAAACGCCAACAAAACACACCACGAAGTAGGCAAAAAAGTGCGCCAAACCATAAAGGACTTGGGCGGAACAATGCC
>JBAZGP010000004.1:0-8931 GCA_041652835.1 Lutibacter sp.
TATAATATGCATTTCCAATACCCAAAGCCCAACTTGCTACTTTCATGCTGGTAGGAGAAGCTTCTTTTCTTTTATCTTGAATTGCTGCGAAAATTTTCTCAAAAATACGTGGAACCGTACACATTAGTGTCGGTTTAACTTCTTTCAAAACTTCAACAATTAACTTTGGATTTTGATTGAAATATACTTTAATTCCTCGGTGTAAACAAAAGAAAACCCAACTGCGCTCGTAAATATGACTCAATGGTAAAAAACTTAAAGAAGTGTCGTTCTCAGAAACATTTAGTTCAAAATCGTGTGCTTTTAAAGACTCCGTAAAATTGGTGTGGTCTAACATAACCCCTTTTGGTTCTCCAGTAGTGCCTGAAGTATAAATAATGCTTGCTAAATCTGTAGATTCGCTTTCGTAATATCTTTTTTGAAGCTCTGTTTCAATGGTTTCATTGGTTTTAAAAACTAAAAAATCATTTAAATGAATTGAGTTTTCAGTGTTTTCGAACTTAATATCTTCGCAAAGGGTAACTATTAATTTTAAGTAGTTATTGGTTTTTGAAATTTCAAATGCTTTATTATATTCTTCCTGACAACCGACAAAAATTAAATTTATTTCAGCATCATTTACAATATATTCAACTTCTTTCCTTGAATTCGTCGCATAAATAGGGACTGTAACGGCTCTAATGCTCATTATGGCAATATCGGCTATAATCCAATCGGGCATATTTTCAGCGAATATGGCAACATTTTGATGTTCTTTAATACCAAAATTCAACAATGCTTTTGATAGTTTTTGAATTTTGTCGCCAAAATCGGTCCAGGAAATTCCAACCCAGGTTTTCAATTTATGATCTTTATAATAAATAGCATTCTTAGCTTGATATTGCAGTACTCTATTTCTTATTTCTGTGCCAATATTATTGTTGTTCATTTATTATTTAGCTTTTAATATTTTGAAATGATAAACATTTCTGTTGTTGCAAAGTTACAAAGATTATATGCCATTTGCGTTAAGGATTGAGGCATTTGTTTGAGCTCTTTTTTGCGCATTTCAGCAAAAAAAGCGAGTGCCGAAAGCCTGACCCGCCAGCTGGCGGGGAACGCCAAAAAAAAGAATGATAACTTTTAAAACTACCGGCTAAATCACTAAATTTGTGCTTTCTTAAAAAAAATATAATGTATAGAACACATTTAAATGGTGAATTACGCTTTGCAAATGTTGGCCAAGAGGTTACTTTGGCGGGCTGGGTGCAAAAAACGCGCGATAAAGGGTTTATGATTTGGGTTGATTTGCGCGATCGTTATGGCATTACCCAGTTGATTTTTGATGAAGATCGCACGCCAAAAGAAATGATGGAAAAGGCGAAAATGTTGGGGCGCGAATTTGTGATTCAGGTGAAAGGCGAGGTGATAGAACGTGTTTCGAAAAACGCAAATATGGCCACTGGAGACATAGAAATTTTGGTGAAGGAATTGACTATTTTGAACAAATCGTTGGTTCCCCCTTTTACCATTGAAGATGAAACGGATGGCGGCGATGAGTTGCGGATGAAATATCGGTACTTGGATATTAGAAGAAATCCGGTAAAAAATAACTTGATTTTCCGCAGTAAAGTGGCTATGGAAACCAGAAAATACCTTTCTGGGGAAGGTTTTATTGAGGTGGAAACGCCTTATTTAATTAAATCTACGCCCGAAGGCGCTCGAGATTTTGTGGTGCCAAGTCGTATGAATGCCGGTCAGTTTTATGCTTTGCCACAATCGCCTCAAACTTTTAAGCAATTGCTGATGGTTGGCGGATTGGATAAGTATTTTCAGATTGTGAAATGTTTTAGGGATGAGGATTTACGCGCGGACAGACAGCCTGAATTTACGCAAATAGACTGCGAAATGGCCTTTGTGGAACAGGAAGATATTTTAAATGCTTTTGAAGGATTGACCCGTCACTTATTAAAAGAAGTGAATGGGGTTGAAATTGCCAAATTTCCAAGAATGACTTATGATGAAGCCATGCGAAAATATGGAAATGACAAGCCGGACATTCGTTTTGGGATGGAATTCGGCGAATTGAATGCTGTTGCGAAACATAAAGATTTTGGTATTTTTAATGCTGCAGAATTGGTTGTTGGAATTGCAGTTCCGGGAGGAAATGTGTTTACAAGAAAAGAAATTGATGGTTTAATTGAATTTTTAAAACGTCCGCAAGTGGGCGCTTTAGGAATGGTGTATGTGCGTTGCAACGAAGATGGCACTTTTAAATCGTCGGTAGATAAATTTTATGATGAAGCCGATTTAAAAAAATGGGCTGAAATAACAGGAGCAAAAGCTGGAGATTTAATTTGTGTTTTGTCGGGCAATGCCGATAAAGTTCGTCCACAATTAAGTGTGTTGCGTATGGAAATGGCAAATCGTTTGGGCTTAAGAAATCCGGCAGAATTTGCGCCTTTATGGGTAGTTGATTTTCCTTTGTTGGAATGGGATGAAGAAACAAAAAGATTTCATGCCATGCACCATCCTTTTACCTCACCAAAACCAGAAGATATGGCGATGTTAGACACGGATCCAGGAAAAGTGAGGGCTAATGCTTATGATTTGGTGTTAAACGGAAATGAAATTGGTGGAGGTTCTATACGAATTCACGACAAACAAACCCAAGCTTTAATGTTTAATCATTTGGGTTTTACTCCTGAAAAGGCAAAAGAACAATTCGGTTTTTTAATGAATGCTTTTGAATATGGAGCGCCACCACATGGCGGAATTGCTTTTGGATTGGATAGATTGACGGCTATTTTAGGCGGACAGGAAACCATTCGTGATTTTATTGCTTTCCCTAAAAATAACAGCGGTCGTGATGTGATGATTGATGCGCCGGCTCAAATTGACGATGAACAATTGAAGGAATTGTGTTTAAAAGTAAACTTACCTTTATAGTTTTTTTGAAAAATATTTAATAATTAGATAATGATTTGGTTACACAAAAAAGGATTTATTGATTGATATTTGTGATGTATTTAAACAAACTTTAAATATATCTTTTCATAATATCCATTAGTTTTTGTCAACTATTTTATGAAATGCTTCAGGCTGCCTCTTCGGGCAGCCTTTTTTTATGCTTCAAACTTTATTAAACTGATAACACTTGCTTAACATTAACTTAACAAACACATGAGTTCTTTGCAGTGACAAAAACTAATACAGGATGAGCCAAAAAAAAGCTTTAAGCAATCACTTTTTTGAATTCATAGTTATAAATTTCAATGAAAAAAACATATTGCTCAATATTGTAAATTGAATAATATCTTAATTTTAAAAATTAATTAAAAAAATCACTTTTTGTGAATTTAAATCAAAACAGAATTCAAATGAAAAAACAATTATTAATTTTAGGCATACTCTTTATTTCAATTTCTTCCTTTTCCCAAAGTAGCGAGGAAGATTTTAAACCAAGTGGTGAGGTTCAATTTAAAGTATTTTGGAACTATCATTATGACTTTACACAAAATGCAACTAAAACCAGTGCTTTTGAATTAAACCGCTCCTATTTTGGTTATAAATATGATTTTAGTAAATCCATTTCTGCAAAAATAACTTTTGATGTTGGAAGTAATACTGGTGGAAGTGAATATACGGCCTTTTTAAAAATTGCACAACTTGATTGGAAAGTTGCCAATGGGGTAAAATTAAGTATGGGGTTAATTGGATTAAAACAATTTAACGACCAGGAAGATTTTTGGGGATACCGTTATTTGTTCAGTTCATTTCAAGACGTCTACGGCTTCGGCACAAGTGCTGACTTAGGCGTTAATGCTGAATTTACTTTAGCTAAAAATTTGAAAGCAAACTTTTTTGTGATTAATGGTGAAGGTTTTAGGGCTATTCAAGATACTGATGGCAATCAAAAAATTGGCGGTAATTTGGTATTTACGCCAGTAAAAGGGTTAATTACAAAAATTTATGCCGACAATCAACCGACTACAGGAGGAGATGATATTACAACATACAGCTTTTTTGCCGGTTATAATGCCGTGAATTGGAGGTTGGGTGCAGAATACAACATGCAAAATAATGCAACCAAATATGCAAGTCCAGCTCCCAATCAAGATTTAGACGGAATTTCAATCTATGCAACCTATGTAATCAATAAAAAAGTTGAAATCTTTGGTCGTTTTGATCAACTAAATTCAAACACGTTAGCAGGTGATGCTACTGCTTGGAATTTCGCAAAAGACGGAAGTCAAATGATTACAGGTATTCAATATGCGCCTGTTAAAGGACTTAAATTCGCTTTAAATTATCAAGGATTTAACTTTGACGATTCAACAAAAGATACTAAATCGTTGGTGTTTTTAAATGCTGAATTTAAATTGTAATTCATTTAATATAAAGAAAACATTGGTAAACAAATAATTTTCAGTTAACCTAAACTTAACAATCAAATAAGTCCTTTGCAAAAACAAATTAAACAATTAAGAAAATGAAAAAATTAGTATTTATGATGTCCATCGCTCTAGTTTTAGGGTCTTGTGGTGAGAAAAAAGAAAAAGAGTCAGCATTAACAGGATCAATTTCTGTTGACGGTTCAGGAACTGTTTTCCCGGTTTCAGAAGCTGTTGCAGAAGAATTTTTAAAAGTTGAACCAAAAGTAAAAGTTACTGTAGGGGAGTCTGGTACCGGTGGTGGTTTCAAAAAATTTGGAACAGGAGTTACTGATATCAGTAATGCTTCAAGAGAAATTAAAGATACAGAAATTGCGCTGTGTAAAGAAAATGGCATCGAATACATTCAATTAACAGTGGCACTAGATGGTATTACTGTAGTTGTTAATAAGGAAAATACTTGGGCCAAAACTATGACGACTGAAGAACTTAAAAAACTTTGGGAGCCAAATAGTACCGTAAAAAAATGGAGCGACATTAGAGCCGAATGGCCAAATGAAGAAATTCATTTATACGGACCTAATACATCACATGGCACATACGATTTTTTTACTGAAGTAATTATGGGAGAATCAGGAGCCAGCAGAACAGATTACAATGCGGTTTCAGATTATAATGTTGCTGTTCAAGGTATTGAAAAAGATGTGAATGCATTGGGTTATTTCGGATTGTCCTATTATGAAGAAAATAAAGAAAAATTAGGGGTTGTTGGAATTGACAATGGAAAAGGTGCTGTATTGCCAAGTATAGAAACAGTAGCCAGCAATGAATACGCTCCATTATCTAGGTCATTATTTATTTTTGTGAATAAAAAATCAGCACAACGACCTGAAGTTCAAAAGTTTGTTAATTTCTATTTAGACAATGCACCTCAATTATCTAAAGAAGTTGGTTATGTTCCTATGCCTCAGAGTGGTTATGAGGAACAAAAAGCCGCTTTTAGTAAAGTACTGACTAAATAAATATTAAAAATAATATTTGCCGATAAGGTTTCTTATCGGCAATTGTATGGTATGAAGATTAAAGAAAAATTAATTGAAATCATTTTAAAGCTCTGCGCTTCTATTACCATATTAACCACAATTGGTATTATCGCAGTGCTTTTATTTGAAAGCATTTCTTTTTTTAGAAGTGTGTCGATTTTTGAGTTTTTAACAGATACACAATGGACGCCTTTATTTAGTGAAAAGCATTTTGGTATTTTAGCGCTAGTTTCAGGAACATTTTTAACTGCGGCAATAGCTATTGTGGTGGCACTTCCAATTGGATTGACCATCGCTATTTATTTAAATATGTATGCCCCTAAAAGTTTCAGAAAAACAATAAAGCCATTTCTTGAAATTTTGGCAGCTATCCCTACTGTAGTTTATGGGTTCTTTGCTTTGTCAATTGTAACCCCTTTTTTACAAAATATTTATCCCGATTTAGAAACATTCAATTCATTGTCTGCAGGGATTGTAATGGGTATTATGATTATCCCTTTTATATCCTCCTTAAGTGAAGATGCGTTGTACGCAGTTCCTAAATCTTTAAAATTGGCTGCTTTTGGAATGGGTTCAACCCGGTTTCAAACAGCATTTAAAGTGATGGTTCCAGCTGCTTCATCAGGAATTATAGTATCCATCATATTAGCCATTTCCAGAGCAATTGGTGAAACAATGATTGTAGCCATTGCCGCTGGGCAACAAGCCCAATTTACCTTGAACCCAACCATACCAATTCAAACCATTACATCTTACATAGTGCAAGTAAGTTCGGGTGACGCACCTCAAGGTTCTCTAGAATACAAAACTATTTTTGCAGCAGGGCTTACCTTGTTTCTATTTACCTTTACCTTGAACACCATTAGTTTTTGGATTAAGAAAAAGTATCAGGAAAAATATGAATAACATTAGAAAAAATAAAATTAAAGATCAGGCTTTTAAAGCTTTAGGCATGTTATTTACCTTTTTTGGAATTTCAATTTTGGTCATTCTAATCTATAACATTGTACGTGTAGGATTCACAAGAATTAATTGGGATTTTTTAACAGGTTTGCCCTCAAGAAAACCTGAAGAAGCAGGAATTTATACCGCTATTATTGGCACATTGGATTTGATGCTTTTAACAGTTATTTTTGCAATTCCTATAGGAGTTGGTGCCGGTATTTATTTGGAAGAATATTCAAAAAAATCTAAATTATCATCTTTATTGGAAATTAATATTTCAAATTTGGCGGGAGTTCCTTCTATCATATACGGATTATTGGGACTGGGTATTTTTGTCCGATATTTTAATTTTGGTGGCAGTATTTTATCAGGAAGTTTAACCTTGTCTCTTTTAATTTTACCGATTATTATTGTTGCAACAAGAGAAGCTATAAAAGCAGTACCTCCATCATTAAAAGAAGCCTCATTTGCATTGGGCGCTTCTAAATGGCAAACAATAAGAAATGTTGTTTTGCCATCCTCATTTGGAGGTATTATAACAGGAATAATTCTCTCCTTATCAAGAGCAATAGGTGAAACTGCACCTTTAATTGTAGTTGGTGCAATGGCATACGTTCCTTTTGTACCACATTCGCTTTTTGATACATTTTCAGTACTGCCAATACAAATTTTTAATTGGACAACAAGACCACAGCAAGGATTTGCAGTTGCAGCTTCAGCAGCAATAATAATTTTATTGCTTATTACATTCATCATGAATGGAATAGCCGTTTATTTTAGAAATAGATGGCAAAAAAAATTACAATAAAACAATGAATGATGTCATGACAGAAGAAACCGTAGAAGCCAAAATAGAGACTTCAACACCTGAAAAATATAAGTTACATGCTAAAAATGTAGATGTGTTTTATGGCGACTTTCAAGCCATTAAAAATATTTCTATGAATGTTAAACCAAACAGCATCACCGCTTTTATTGGACCTTCAGGTTGTGGAAAATCTACCTTCATAAGATTGTTTAATAGGATGAATGATTATGTGGATGATTTCAAAATGGATGGTAAAATAAAAATAGATGACACTAATATCTATGGAAAAAAAACACAGGTTGAAGAACTGAGGAAAGAAGTTGGCATGGTTTTTCAAAAACCAAATCCGTTTCCAAAATCTATTTTTGAAAACGTAGCTTATGGATTACAAATTCAAGGTATCAAAGACAAAAAAATATTGACTCAGCGTGTGGAAAAAGCTTTAAAACAAGCTGATTTATGGAATGAGGTTAAAGATAATTTAAATAAATCTGCTTTAGCTTTATCTGGTGGACAACAACAACGATTATGTATTGCCAGAACCTTGGCGGTTGAGCCTTCCATTTTATTAATGGACGAACCAACTTCTGCATTAGACCCCATTTCAACAGCAAAAATTGAAGAACTTATTCATCATTTAAAAGAACATTACACAATCATAATTGTAACTCATAATATGCAACAGGCATCGAGAATAAGCGATTATACAGCGTTTTTTTATATGGGTGAATTAATTGAATTTGATAAAACCAGAAAGATTTTTACAAATCCAGAGAAAAAACAAACAGAAAATTATATTACAGGTAGGTTCGGTTAAAAAATAAAATTATGATAAATATTGAGGAACAAAGAGTTGCTTTAAGTAAGATTGGTGAAGAAATGTTAAACTTATGTCAAAGTCAGGTTGAACTTGCTTTTGAGGCTTTTACAATTTTTGACACAGACTTAGCGGAAGAAGTTATTTCAAAGGAGAATAGGGTGAATGCCCTTGATTTAAAAATTGAAAGGGATACAGATAATTTTATTGCTTTATACAATCCTGTCGCAACCGATTTAAGATTTGCATTGGCAATACTTAAAATTAATTACAATTTAGAGCGAATTGGAGACCAAGCATATGACATAGCCAATCATACTCTTGATTTAAATCAAAAATTAGCACCGGAGTTAATAGAAAAATTGGAGTTCAATTTAATGTTTGAAACCCTTGGCAGTATGTTTAATGATGTACAAATAGCCTATACTGATGAAAATTTAAAGGCTGCCAGAAAGGTATTTAAGAAGGATAAAATTATTAATAAAATAAACTCAAATACTTTTAATATCGTTGAAGAAGAAGTTGTTAAAAATCCTGAATTAATTCGGCAATATTTAATGGCCTTAGTTGTGATGAAAAAATTTGAAAAAATTGGAGATTTGCTAAAAAACATTTCTGAAAGCATCATATACTACATTGACGCTAAAGTTTTAAAACATAAAAAGAAGAAATAAGGATTATCCTATTAACAAAAAAGTTCAATTTAGTGCTATTTTTGTTGAAAGATATTGTCAGGAAAATACTACATTTCTATTAATTTAAATAATATATATGGACAACATTTACTTATTAATGATTATTGCTCTTGGAGTATTGGCAATTGCCGATTTGGTTGTAGGCGTTAGCAATGATGCCGTAAATTTTTTAAACTCGGCGGTTGGTTCAAAAGCCATATCAATGCGAACAATTATGATTGTTGCAAGTATTGGCATTGTCATAGGAGCA
>JBAZGP010000004.1:8941-35977 GCA_041652835.1 Lutibacter sp.
TAGGAGCAATTTTTTCAAGCGGTATGATGGAGGTCGCCCGAAAAGGGATATTTAATCCAGAGATGTTTATGTTTAGTGATATTATGATCATTTTTATGGCCGTTATGATTACAGATATCTTATTGCTCGACTTTTTTAATACTATAGGAATGCCTACATCAACAACGGTTTCAATTGTATTTGAATTGTTAGGCGCAGCAATGGCAATAGCATTAGTTAAAATTATTGATGAAGGGGGTAGTTTATTAACTGTTACTCATTATATAAACACCACAAAAGCAACTCAAATTATTTTTGGAATCCTACTTTCTGTAATAATTTCATTTTCTGTTGGTGCTATGGTGCAATACGTTTCACGGTTATTGCTTTCATTTAACTATCAAAAAAAAGCGAATTGGGTTGGTGCATTATTTGGGGGAATCGCTTTAACCTCAATGATGTATTTTATCCTTTTAAAAGGTATTGGAGGAACCAACTTCGCCAAACAAACTTTTGATATAATTGGCGGTAAAACAATTAAAGATTTTTTAGAATTTTATGCAATTCCGATTATAACTGTTAATCTTGCGTTTTGGTCTATTTTATCTTATGTTTTAATAAACTTTTTTAAACTAAATATTTATAAAATTATTATTATTGTTGGAACTTTTGCTTTAGCATTAGCTTTTGCAGGCAATGATTTGGTTAATTTTATTGGGGTACCTATTGCAGCTTGGCAATCCTATCAGGTTTGGGTAGTTTCTGGAATTCCTGCAACGGAGTTTACTATGGGTTTTCTTGGGGATAAAGTTGCAACTCCAGCATTATTGCTTTTTATATCAGGTATTGTAATGGTATTAACATTGTGGTTTTCTAAAAAAGCAAAGCACGTAGCTCAAACTGAAATTAATTTATCAAGGGAAGGTTCATCAAAAGAAAGATTTGAACCAACCTCTATATCGAGAGCGTTAGTAAGAAATACAAAATTATTTTCCAATTACTTTTTAGCGATAACACCAAAATTTATTCAGAATAAAATTAATGCTCAGTTTGAAAAACCTATAATTCAACTAGATTTCAGTAAATCACAAGATCTTCCCGCTTTTGATTTAGTTAGGGCATCTGTAAATTTAATGGTTGCTGGGATTTTAATCTCAATTGCAACTTCATATAAACTTCCATTATCTACAACTTATGTTACATTTATGGTAGCTATGGGTTCATCTTTAGCAGATAAAGCTTGGGGAAGCGAAAGTGCTGTTTATAGAGTTGCAGGGGTAATTAATGTAATAGGCGGATGGTTTTTAACAGCAATAATTGCATTCACTTCAGCAGCTGCTATAGCCTATTTAATTTATATAGGAGGTCCTATTATGATTGGCGTATTATTGCTTTTATCAATAGTATTGATAACTCGCAACTCCCTAAATTATATTAAGAAATCAAAAGAAACAAAAGCAGAAGATAGTTTAAATAACGCTGAAAGTGATTCTATTTATGGTGTTGTTGAGGAAACCGCCAATAATATTTCCAAAGTATTAAAAAGAGTAAATAAAATACAAGAAAACACCATCAATGGATTGATTAATGAGGATTTACCAACGCTTAAAAAAGCGAAGAATACTGTTGGGAAATTAGAAACCGAGATTGAAGATTTGCAAAACAATATTTTCTATTTTATTAAAAACTTAAATGAATCATCTGTTAGTGCAAGCTCTTTTTACATTGAAGTTATAAAAATATTGCAAGATATTGCTCAATCCGTTGGTTTTGTTTCAAAAATTAGTTACAAGCATATTCATAATAACCATAAAGGTTTAAAAGTAAGTCAAGCAAATGAGTTAAAGGAAATTGAGTTAAAGTTGAATGAGATGTTCTTAAAAACACGCGCTGTTTTTGATTCGCGTACTTTTGGTCAAATTCCGTATTTGATTGCAGAATTGGAAACCTTGTTAACAAAAGTTAATACCTACACTCAAAAACAAGTTGAGCGAACCAGAACAACGGAATCTAGTCCTAAAAATACGACACTCTATTTCAGTATTTTATTAGAAATTGAGGATTTGATAAATGCAAAAATTAACTTATTGGGATTATTCACTAAAATGTAACTTTTAAAAAGAGAACTTTAATCTAACCTATCTTCATTGATTTTTTAGAAAAAAGATAATTAAATAGTATAAAAAAGAATAACTCATTACTTTTACGCAATTAAAAAAAAACTCCAAATGGATGATTTGTACTTATTAATGATTGTAGCTCTTGCAATTTTAGCTGTTGCCGATTTAGTTGTTGGAGTCAGTAATGACGCCGTTAACTTTTTAAATTCTGCAATAGGTTCAAAAGCCGTATCATTCAAAACCATTATGATTGTTGCCAGTATTGGAATTGCCTGTGGCGCTGTATTTTCAAGTGGAATGATGGAGGTTGCTCGAAAAGGAATTTTTAACCCTGGAATGTTCATGTTTAGTGACATCATGATTATTTTTATGGCGGTAATGATTACAGATATCCTATTGCTCGATTTTTTCAATAGTATTGGCATGCCCACATCTACAACGGTTTCAATTGTTTTTGAATTATTGGGTGCTGCTGTTGCAGTTGCATTAATTAAAATTGGCGCTGAAGGCGGGAATTTTGCAGATGTAGTGAACTATATAAATACTTCAAAAGCAACGATGATTATTTTTGGAATCCTACTATCCGTAATAATCGCATTTTCTGTTGGTGCTTTTGTGCAATATTTCTCTCGGCTATTATTGTCGTTTAATTTTGAGAAAAAAGCGGCTTGGGTTGGTGCCATATTTGGAGGAATCGCATTATCATCAATTATGTACTTTATCCTTATGAAAGGTATTGGAGGGACAAATTACGCAACACAAAGCTTTAAATTTTTAGGTGGAACTATTAAAGATTTCTTAGAAAATTTTGTTTACCAAATTGTCGTAATAAATTTGATTTTTTGGTCTGTGATATCCTACATTTTAATAAATTTCTTTAAAATAAATATTTACAAAGTTATTATTATTGTGGGTACTTTTGCATTGGCATTGGCTTTTGCAGGTAATGATTTAGTAAACTTTATCGGTGTTCCTATCGCAGGCTGGCAATCTTATGAAGCTTGGGTTGCTTCTGGAGTTCCTGCCAATGAATTTACAATGAGTATTTTAGCTGAGAAAGTCTCAACACCAACCGGTTTATTGTTTATTGCCGGAATGATAATGGTATTAACCTTGTGGTTTTCTAAAAAAGCAAAAGCCGTAGTAAAAACGTCGGTAGATTTATCAAGCCAGGCGGATACCAAAGAACGTTTTGAGCCAACTTTTGCTTCAAGAATTTTGGTAAGAGGTTCTATCATACTTTCAAAATATATTTCAGGTTTAATTCCAAATTCAATTCAAGACAGAATTGACAAACAATTTGAAAAACCTGTAATTGCATTGACCCAAGGAAAAAAGCTTGAATTACCCGCTTTTGATTTGGTAAGAGCGGCTGTTAATTTAATGGTTTCGGGAGTTTTAATTTCAATAGCTACATCCTACAAATTGCCGCTATCAACCACCTACGTAACATTTATGGTGGCCATGGGTTCTTCTTTAGCGGACAGAGCTTGGGGAAATGAAAGTGCAGTTTATAGAGTTGCGGGAGTTATAAATGTAATTGGGGGATGGTTTTTTACTGCAATAATGGCTTTTGTTGCATCAGGAGTTGCGGCTTATCTCATCTTTTTAGGAGGATCTACTATGATTGCAATTTTATTATTAATCGCAGTCTTTTTATTGGTTAGAAACTCATTGAAACATATTAAAAAATCAAAAGAAACAAAAGCTGAAGACAGTTTAAATAGGACTGAAAGTAAATCTGTAAAAGGGGTTATTGAAGAAAGTGCCGATAATATCTCTAAAGTGATAAAAAGAGTAAGTAAAATAAATGAAAATACCATCACGGGCTTAATAAATGAGGATTTACCCATGCTTAAAAAAGCTAAAAATGCAGTTGGGAAATTAGAATTAGAGATTGAAGACTTACAAAACAATATTTTCTATTTTATTAAAAATTTAGATGAATCATCTGTTAGTGCAAGTACTTTTTATATTGATGTTATTGGAGATTTACAAGACATTGCACAATCCGTTAGTTTTATTTCAAAAGTAAGCCATAAACATATCCATAACAATCACAAAGGTTTAAAAACAAATCAAGCAAAGGAATTAAGGGAAATTGATGAAAAGCTAACCCATTTATTTGGTAAAATAAGACCCATTTTTGATTCTCGTTCTTTTAATAAAATCGGTTCTTTACTTAAAGAAAAGCAAGAGTTGTTAACCATTGTTTCCAGCTATGCCCAAAAACAGGTCGAACGTACAAGAACAACAGAATCCAGCCCTAAAAATACTACGCTCTACTTTAGTATTTTGTTAGAAACGGAAGACTTGATAAAAGCTACAATGAATTTGTTGGAATTGTATGCTACCAAGAAGAAATAATTTAGGATCATATTTCAGTATTACTTAATTATCATTCAAATAATAAAATAGGAACTAAATTAGGTAGGAAAAAGCATATATCACTATAACAAAAAATACTTTTTTAAAACAGGAAAATTCGCATATTTAATGCTTTTCATATCTTACATAACAATAATATATTAATGTAAAATAAGAATTTAAATAAGATTTAAGTAATTGGTTATTTGTGACTTTGGGCTACTTTTTCCAATTCGGCATACCAATCCTCGCCAAATTTTCTGATTAAGGCTTCTTTTACAAATTTATAAACCGGAACTTGGAGTTCTTTGCCTAAAACACAGGCATCATCACAAATGGGCCATTTATGGTAATTTACTGCAGAAAATTCGCTGTATTCTGTAATTCGGATGGGATATAAATGACATGAAATTGGTTTTTTCCAATCTATAGCACCTTGGTTATAAGCTTCTTCGATACCACATTTAACTGTGTTATTTTTATCAAATATGGAATAAGCGCAATCTTTGCCATCTATTAAAGTGGTTTCATATTCCCCTTCATCAGTAATAAAAAGTCCTTGATTTTCAATGGCTTCAATTCCTTCTTTTCTTAAAAAAGGTTTTATTTTTGGATAAATATCCATAAGAATTAGCAATTCATCTTCCTCCAATGGAGCGCCGGCTTCACCATCAATGCAGCATTTGCCTTTACAAGCTGATAGATTACAGACAAAATCTTTCTCTATAATCTCTTCTGATACTATTGTTTTTCCTAATTGAAACATTTGGCAAAAATAACTATTTTTTTTACATTACTTTTGATATAAATCAATTTTTGATTGAATACTTTTGCTATTCTTTTAAAAAAAGCAAATGATGGATATAAATTTTAAAGAAATAGTTACCGCAACAATGGTATTGTTCGCAGTAATTGATATTATTGGCAGTATTCCAATAATTATTGGTTTACGGGTAAAATTTGGACATATCCATTCAGAAAAGGCATCAATAGTTGCCGGTTTTATTATGGTGGCTTTCTTGTTTCTGGGAGCAAGTATTTTGCACTTGATTGGCATTGACGTGAATTCATTTGCCGTTGCGGGTTCATTCATCTTGTTTTTTCTGGCGCTGGAAATGATTTTAGGCATTTCACTTTACAAAGAAGAAGAAACGAATGCAAATACTGCTTCTATATTTCCATTGGCGTTTCCATTATTGGCCGGCCCGGGAACTTTAACCACGTTACTTTCATTAAGGGCCGAGTATGCAACTATAAATATTGTGATTGCCATTGTTATAAATATAATTTTTTTGTATGTAGTGCTTAAAACTTCTGAAAAGATTGAAAAAATAATAGGGAAAAACGGCATTAATATTATTAGAAAAGTATTTGGGGTTGTTCTTTTGGCGATTGCGGTAAAATTGTTTACTTCAAATATACAAGGATTATTACATAATTAAATTTTAAATATGGATGCTTTTGATATATTGATAATAGGTGGAAGTGCAGCTGGTTTGTCTTGTGCTTTAATTTTAGGTTCGGCAGTTGATAAACCTTTTGCAAAAAACAAAAAGATTGGTATTGTAGCACATCAAAAAAGTGCTGCACCACAGGAAGCTTTGTTTAATAATGTATTGGGATTTAAAAAAGGAACAAGAGGCGATCAAGTATTGAAAGATGGCCTAAACCAACTTTCCGATTTATATCCTCATGTAATTCAAATTGAAAATGAAAAAGTGATTAAAATTGAAGGTGAATTTCCGAATTTTATTGTTTTTACCAATAAAAACAACTATAAAGCGAAAACAATTGTTGTGGCTGTTGGCCCTTCAAATCTTTTTAATATAGAAGGTTTAATGCAATATGTAATTCCTCATCACAGTTTGCCTCCGCAAAAAGAAAGAATTATGCTAAAAAACAACAATCATTTGGTTGCTGAAGGATTATATGTGGCCGGCGTATTGGCGGGATGGAGGAGTCAGTTTGTCATTGCTGCCGGTAGTGGCGCACAAGTAGCAACTGATATTTTAACGCTTTGGAATGGTGGAAATCACACCATGATCCATGATAAAATAGCCTAAAATTTACTCTACCGTAACGGATTTTGCCAAATTTCTTGGCTGATCAACATTACAGCCTCGCATAACTGCAATATAATAAGATAACAATTGTAAAGGAATTGTTGATAAAAGCGGCGTAAAAGCTTCTTCGGTTTCTGGAATTTCAATCACATGGTCTGCAATATCCCTAACTGTGGTATCGCCTTTAGTGACAATGGCAATAATTTTACCGTTACGTGCTTTTATTTCTTGAATATTACTCACCACCTTGTCATAATGACCATTTTTAGGGGCAATTATAATAACTGGCATACGTTCATCAATTAAAGCAATTGGTCCGTGTTTCATTTCAGCAGCAGGATAACCTTCGGCATGAATATAAGAAATTTCCTTTAATTTTAAAGCGCCCTCTAATGCCACAGGGAAATTATACCCGCGCCCCAAATACAAACAATTTGGTGCATCTTTATAAATTGCAGCAATTTTTTCTACCTCAGTATCCATTTTCAGCACTTCTTCCACTTTAGCTGGAATTAAGTTCAATTCTTGGATATAATGATTGTATTTTGAGTTTGAAAGTTCTCCTTTTAAATTACCCAGTTTTAAAGCTATTAAGGCAAGTACTGTAATTTGTGTTGTGAATGCTTTTGTTGAAGCCACTCCAATTTCCGGACCAGCGTGTGTATAAGCACCTGTATCTGTTTCCCTAGCTATGGAAGAACCAACAACATTACAAACCCCAAAAACAAATGCGCCTTTGGATTTTGCCAATTTTACTGCGGCCAATGTATCGGCAGTTTCACCTGATTGTGAAATTGCAATTACAATATCGTCTTTGTTAATAATTGGGTTTCTATATCTAAACTCTGATGCATATTCTACTTCAACAGGAATACGCGCCAAATCTTCAAATAAATATTCAGCAACCAATCCAGCGTGCCAGGAAGTTCCACAGGCAACAATTATAATGCGGTTTGCGTTTAAAAATCTTGAAATATTATTATCAACACTTCCCATTTTAATAATGCCTTTAGAAGCCAAAAGTCGGCCTCGGTAAGCATCTAAAATGGTGTGAGGTTGTTCATGAATTTCTTTAAGCATAAAATGTTCATAGCCATCTTTTTCTATTTGCTCTAAATTTAGTTTTAATTCCTGAATATTGGGTTCAACCGTAGCATTGTCTTGAATTTTACGAATTCTTATTGGTCTCCCTAATTTAATAATGGCCAATTCTTCATCGTCTAAATAAATGGCATCTCTGGTATATTCTATAAAAGGAGAGGCATCTGAAGCAACAAAAAATTCTGAATTATTTTCACCAATACCAATGGCTATTGGACTTCCTAATTTAGCCACAATTATTTCATCTGGTGTTGAAACATCAAAAACGGCAATGGCATAAGCACCAACTACATTGGCTAGTGCCATTTGAACGGCTTTGCCTAATTTGCAGTTATTTTGGATTTTAACCTCTTCAATTAAATTAATTAAAACTTCGGTATCTGTATCGCTTTTAAAAGTATATCCTCTGGTTATGAGTTCCTTTTTTATGGTATCATAGTTTTCTATAATCCCGTTGTGGACAATGACTAATTTTCCCGAATTTGAAAGATGCGGATGTGAGTTTTCCTCATTTGGCACTCCGTGTGTTGCCCATCGGGTATGTCCTAAAGCCAAATTACCTTCAACATTTTTAAATTTGGTAATTTTTTTTAAATCGGAAACTTTTCCTTTTGTTTTGTAAAGGCTCATTTCATTACCATCAATTAAAACAACTCCGGCGCTGTCGTAACCTCTATATTCTAATCGTTGTAAACCGTTGATTACTATTGGGTATGCTTTTCTAAAACCTAAATAACCGGCAATTCCACACATAACAATTTAGTTTTTAATTATTTATTTTTGAATAAGAAATTTCAAGTTTTACTCTTTTATCTCCAAAAATTGTTGCGTCGTTCCCCTTCAACACAACGCCTTTTGGTGTCCAACTAAAATCTTTAATTGTTGTATCTACACCAGAAATTGGAGTATCTGAAGGATGATTGTAAACTTTTAACCCAATTTTCACCAAGTCCAAAGGTTCATCTGATTTTAATAATTTAGATATATAATCTGTAATTTTAAAAACATAGCGGTAAGGTTTTCCGTTAGCATCTCTTTCCAATTTACCACCAACTGTTGCCAATCCTTCGGTCATAACATCAACCAGTTGTAAATTCTCATCATAATTATAAATAAACAATTGTTCTGGAACAATGGAACTGGCCGCATTTTGATCTACATAAAAAATCAAACTTGCATCATTAATCAGCCAATTATTTTGTTGTAACTCGGCTATGTTTTCATTTTTAAACAATTCAATAATCGCTATTGAACCTGCCGCTCCCTGAACATATAGCCTGTTTTCACCACTTTGATGCGAAACTGTGTAATCTCTTTTAAACACATTTGATCTTATGGGTCCAAACGGAAAAGCATATTCATGCTTAACTCTAACAATTCCTTCTCCTTTTATGTTATTCCCATTTAAATCCACACCTGTATTAGTTGTATCTGTACCCTCATCTTCATCATTTGAATAATAAATGGTCATTTTCGCATTTGTCAAATCTAAAGACACTATATGAGATTTATTATTGGTCAATGCTTCAGCTTCAATGTACAATCCTCTAAAATCATGCTGAAAACTTTCTGTAGATGAAAAATCTATAGTATTCACATTGTCAACAAAAATTTGTTTAATGGCATCTTTATCTAAAGGAATTGAGATGAACGGGTTTAGATTTGTTTGTTTAATGGTGTCTGTTTTATAAACAGTAGTGCCATTTGGCATATATCTTTTTATATAAGAAACAGTATCATTAGGGTTGACTTTAAAATTCTCCAAATAAAACGGAGTGGCTCCTTTTTGAAATTCTTTATCGGAATAATAAACAGCAGGTTTTGAAGGATCGTTTGGATCTAAAGTATTTAAAAACGTTTTTAGCTCATAAACACCCAATTTAAATTCAACATCTGAATTTCCAAATACGGAGTCAATAGAAAATTTTGGTTTTCCGTCGCTGTATTTTACTTCTTTGGTGGCTTGATAAGGAATAGTTATTACTACATAATCTATACCGTAATTTGTTCCGTAGTTATAAGCGGCGCCGGTTTTTGGCAAAGACAATTGCGACACAATGGATGCTTTTAACGATCCAAATTCATTGTCGGCATAAACGCCCAATAAATACTGTGAAACTCCGTTGGTGGGAACTCTTGTAATATTTTCATTGGAAATGCCAACTTCTGAAGTATCTTTATTTGTGGTAAATTTATTGTTGTTAACCAAGTTAATACCGATACTTTCAATTTCCTTTTCGCAAGAAACGAAAGTAAAAAACATGATTGAGAATAGCCCTAAATATTTTAAAGCATTTACAATTTTAATTGCCATATATAAATTTTGAATTTTTTATGATAAAACTTTGTTTAAGTAAAAGCTGGTATATGCACTGCCAAATTCGCTGATTGGAAAATATTCTAAAACAGGTTTTTTACAAGTTTTCAAATATTCCACCAAATCATTTGGAATTTGCTCACTTGCTTTAATAACTGCATCAGAATTTTCAATAGCATTAATTAAAAGATTTAAGTAGGTTGGATTTGAGATGGATTTAATTTTAGATTCATCAATCTCGTCAAACTTAATTTTTTCAAAAAACTTATCGTTTAATGCGCCTTCAAAACCGGTATTGTAAATAGATGTTACTATTTTACTATTTGAAAATAAGGGATCGTCTTTGTAATATTCTTTGATGTATAAGGGTAAAAGTGAAGCCATCCATCCGTTAACGTGAATAATATCTGGCGCCCAATTTAATTTTTTAACCGTTTCCACTACCCCTTTTGCAAAAAATATTGCACGTTCGTCATTATCTTTAAATAAATTATTGTCCTCGTCAGAAAACAAAGCTTTTCTTTTAAAATATTCGTCGTTATCAATAAAATAAACCTGCATTCTTTCTTTTGGAATTGAAGCAACTTTAATAATTAAGGGCATATCCATGTCATTGATTACCAAGTTCATACCAGATAAACGAATCACTTCATGGAGTTGATGTCTTCTTTCATTTATTAGTCCGAAACGGGGCATAAAAATTCTTGTTTGTCCTCCGTTACTATGAATCATTTTTGCTGTTTCAAACGAGGTTGTTGACAATTCATTTTCAGGTAAATAAGGAACAACTTCAGAAGAAACAATCAATACTCTCTTATCTTTCATAAAACCAACTCTTATTTTTAAAATATATGCAAAATTACGAAAATTAATGCAGAATTTAGCTTGAAAAATGTAAGTTTGCACGCTTTTAACGTTTATTAACAAATACCCTATGTTAGTTTTTGGCAAAATTAAATCGATACAACAAAAAATAGAGTCACTTAAAAACGGCATTACTGTTGGTTTTGTGCCTACAATGGGCGCTCTTCATGAAGGGCATTTATCGCTTGTTGAAAAGGCAAAAAAAGAGAATGATATTGTACTGGTAAGCATCTTTGTGAACCCAACGCAATTCGATAATTCGGAAGATTTAAAAAATTATCCGAAAACCATTGAAAAAGATTTATCGCTTTTAAAGACTATAAATTGCGATATGGTGTTCACCCCAACTCCTGAAGAAATTTATAACAATGACATCCAATCACAATCATTTGATTTTGACGGATTGGAATATTTGATGGAAGGAAAATTTAGAAAAGGTCATTTTAACGGTGTAGGCACAGTTGTTGAACGTTTGTTTGAAATCATAAAACCCCATAAAGCCTATTTTGGGGAAAAGGACTTTCAACAATTACAAATTATTCGTAAAATGGTGGAAAAAAGAAACCTTCCAGTGCAAATTGTTTCCTGCCCAATTTACAGAGAAAAGGATGGTTTGGCTATGAGTTCAAGAAATACCAGACTTACAAAAGAACAAAGAGCCGTTGTTCCGTTTATTTATAAAACACTGAAAAAAGTTAAGATTAAGTTTGGCACAAAAGATGCTTCAGAAGTGTTGAAATGGGTTGAAAAAGAATTCAAAAAAGAACCTTTATTAACCTTAGAATATATTGAAATTGCCGATGAAGAAACACTTTTATCTGTTGAAATTAAAAATCCAGCTAAAAAATACCGTGCTTTTATAGCTGTTTTTGCAGGAAAAGTTAGACTGATAGACAATATAAGTTTATAAATAACAACAAATTAATTCAAAATCATTAATTTTGTACTATGCAAATAGAAGTCGTAAAATCAAAAATTCACAGAGTTAAAGTCACCGGAGCCGATTTACAATATATTGGCAGCATAACTATTGATGAAGATTTAATGAATGCCGCAAATATTATACAAGGCGAAAAAGTTCATATTGTTAACATTAACAATGGTGAACGACTTGAAACTTATGTAATCCCGGGTCCTAGAAAAAGTGGAGAAATTACCTTAAATGGCCCTGCCGCCCGAAAAGTTGCCAAAGGAGATCTTATTATCATTATTTCTTATGGTATCATGGATTTTGAAAAAGCAAAATTATTTAAACCAACGTTAATTTTTCCTAACGAGAATGACAATTCATTAACATAAAGTTACAATTCGTTAACATAAATTGATAAACAGATTAAAAAAAATAAGTTTTATAACACTCCCAATTGCATTGGGAGTTTTTTTAATTTGGTACTCCCTTTCAAAATTAACGCCTGCCGACATTCAGTCTATAAAAACCTCCTTTAAAACTGCAAATTATTGGTTGGTGGGCTTGTCCTTAATTTTTGGTGTTTTAAGTCATTTGTCCCGCGCATATCGCTGGAAATTTTTATTGGAGCCTTTGGGCTACAAACCTAGGTTTGCAAATACAATTATGGCAGTTTTAATCGCTTATTTATTTAACTTATTTATTCCACGTTCTGGTGAAATTGCACGAGCGGCCAGCATAAATAAATACGAAAATGTTCCTTTTGAAAAAGCAATAGGAACCATTGTTGCCGAGCGTGTTGCCGATGTAATTATGCTGTTTTCCATTACGGGAGTCGCTTTTTTTTTGCAAACCGACTTAATGGCTAGCTATTTGTTTAAAGAAAATAAAGGTGGCAATATATATTTAAAAATTATTTTTTTGGTGGTTTTACCTTTGTTGGGAATACTGGCTTATTATTTGTTTAAAAGAGCAACCCACCCGTTTATACTGAAAATAGTTGCTTTTATTAAAGGATTAATTGACGGAATAAAGAGCATTATTACCATGAAAAAGAAATGGGAATTTATTTTTCACACTGTTTTTATTTGGTTAATGTATGTGCTAATGTTTTATACGGTAACTTTTGCATTGCCAGAAACCACTAACCTTCCGTTTACCGCTATAATTGTGGCTTTTGTAGTAGGTGGATTCAGTATGGCGCTTACAAATGGCGGTTTGGGAACGTATCCGGTTTTTGTTGCAAGTGCACTTATTTTGTATCATATTGAAGACAATCCAGCTCGTGCTTTTGGCTGGATTATGTGGACAACCCAAACATTGATGGTTATTATTTTTGGAGGACTTTCCTTCTTATTTATTCCTATTTATAATAGATTACAACACCAATAAATCTTTAAAATGATGCTTATATTTTGGGTGTTACCCGCCAGCTGGCGGATCGGACTTTATTCGTGATCATTATTTTATTAATTAGGAACTCATGAATACCAGTATTTCACTACTCGCTTTTTTTAGTTGCGAAAAACAACTAAAAAAGAGCTCAAACATGTCGCTTAATCCCTAACACAATTTGAATTAATAATGAATAATTAAAAATAAATAATTTTAACTTTCAACTTTCAACTTTCAACTTTTAATATTTAACTTTTAACTTTTAATATTTAACTTTCAACTTCCAACGCTATTTAATTATAAAATAACTGGTTATTCTTCCTATATTTACTTCTTCAATAAATATTTATAATGGCCAAAACCAAAACTTTATTTTTTTGCCAAAATTGCGGTGCACAATACGCAAAATGGCTTGGGCAATGCAGCTCATGCAACGAGTGGAATACCATTGTTGAAGAAGTTATTCAGGCTGAAGAAAAAAGAAATTGGAAACAATCCACTTCAACAAAAAAAGTTAATAAAGCCTTAAAAATTAACGATATTTCTTTAGATAAAGAAGACCGAATTTCAACTAAAAGTAACGAACTCGACAGGGTTTTGGGCGGTGGTTTGGTAAAAGGATCCATGTTGCTTTTGGGTGGTGAGCCAGGAATTGGAAAATCTACCTTACTCTTGCAAATTGCCTTAACAATGCCAAAAAAAGTTTTGTATGTTTCTGGCGAAGAAAGCCAGTCTCAGATAAAAATGCGTGCTGAACGCCTTCAAAATTCAAACACCAATTGTTTAATTTTAACCGAAACAAATACCCAAAATATTTTTAGGGCTATTGAAGAAATACATCCAGAAGTTGTGGTAATAGATTCCATACAAACCTTATATACCGAATATATTGATGCCTCGCCGGGATCAATTTCACAAATTAGGGAAACTACCGCAGAACTGATTAAGTTTGCAAAAGAAACTGCCACACCGGTGCTTTTAATAGGGCATATCACTAAAGACGGCAATATTGCAGGGCCAAAAGTTTTAGAGCATATGGTTGATGTTGTGCTGCAATTTGAAGGCGATAGAAATCATGCCTACCGAATAGTTCGCGCACAAAAAAATCGCTTTGGTTCCACCGCAGAAATTGGAATTTACGAAATGCAATCTTTTGGTTTACGTGAAGTTGAAAATCCTTCTGAAATTTTAATTTCCCAAAAAGAAGAAGATTTAAGCGGTACGGCCATTGCTGCAACTTTAGAAGGAATGCGTCCTTTAATGATTGAAGTTCAGGCTTTGGTAAGCACCGCGGTTTACGGAATGCCACAACGCTCTGCAACGGGCTATGATACCAAACGATTAAACATGCTTTTGGCTGTTTTAGAAAAACGTGCAGGATTTAGGTTAGGCGCAAAAGATGTTTTTTTAAACATTGCTGGAGGCATAAAAGTAGATGATCCGGCCATTGATTTGGCGGTAATATGTGCCATATTATCTTCTAATGAAGATGTGCCAATTGCGCAAGATATTTGTTTTGCCGCTGAAATTGGGCTAACTGGAGAAATTCGGCCGGTAAACCGTGTGGAACAACGCATTATGGAGGCTGAAAAATTAGGGTTTCACAAAATATTTATCTCAAAATTCAATAAAATAAGCGGCAGTGGCCACAAAATAAAGGTAACTAAAGTCACCAAAGTGGAAGATGTTTTTGCCCAGTTATTTTCATAAAAAAAACCGAGTTTTTATCTCGGTTTTTTTAAACTATTTGTCTAAGTTTTGCCTTTTATTGACCTCAATAATATATTTTTCCAACGCCATTGTCATAGATGGAGATTCAGGTGTTGGTGCTAAAATATTACATTTTAAGCCAGCATCAGCAGCCGCTTTTATGGTTGAATTGCCAAATGCGGCAATTCGGGTTTCATTTTGTTTGAAATCAGGGAAATTTTGAAATAAGGATTCAATTCCTGATGGACTGAAAAAGACTAAAATATCATAAAACACATTTTCCAAATCCGATAGGTCGCTTATCAGTGTTTTATAAAAAATACCACGCTCCCAATTTACGCCAATTTCATTTAAAGTTGTTGGAACAAGGTCTTTTAGCCTATCAGATGATGGCAATAAAAATCTTTCTTCTTTATATTTTTTTATAATTTTGGCCAAATCCCCAAAAGTGCGTTCGCCCATATAAATTTTACGTTTGCGATACACTACATATTTTTGCAAATAATACGCTACTGCTTCAGATTCACAAAAATATTTCATATCATCAGGCACCGTAAAACGCATTTCTTCCGCAATTCTAAAAAAGTGATCAACAGCATTACGGCTTGTTAAAATAATTGCGGTATAATTTTTTAAATCAATTTTTTGCACCCTTACTTCTTTTGCGGTAACACCTTCAACATGAATGAATGGCCTGAAGTCAATTTTAACCTTTTGTTTTTCTGATAATTCTACATAAGGGGAGTTTTCCGTTTTTGGAGTTGGCTGAGAAACCAAAATTGTTTTCACTTTCATAAACTGCAATTTTGTGTTTAAATAATTAATTTTAAAATAATAGCCAAGGGCGCTATTTCTAGTGCGCAAAGGTACAACATAAAATAAAATAAGTTGTTAAAAATCACCTTTTTATTATTTACAAGAATTAAACCGTACCATATAATTAACATAATGACAAGTACAAAAATGGTAGTTTTAAAAAAAAAATCATTATAAAAAGTTGCATAATTGCTAAGTACTAAAAAAGGCAAAATCCATAAAATCAGGTTGTTGAAATAGCTTACCTTGTCATAAACAAGTCTGTTGTATTTGTTATTTATATTGAATATTTCAGCCAAAAAAAGTCCAATTAAATACCGAGAACAAAAATACAAAGCTACACTGCCAACCAACAATAAATAACCATTTAGACCGTTAAGCGTGGATGAAAAGTGCCATAAACTATTCGCAAAATATAACAACAGCGAAAGTGCCAGAAGTTGTGCCAAGAACAGTAAAAATTGAAATAAATTCAAAACATCATTCTTTTCTTTATTGAAATAGATATAAAGGTATTTTTTAGATAAAAATAAGATGGCGGTATGACGCAGCCTGTCTTTGTACAATACTTTTGCCAATGTCAAAAAAATAAGGATTGCCAAAAAAACAAGTGAAATCCAGTTATTGTTTTGGTGTATTATTTCTTTTGCCTCAAACATGAAGTAAGTTATTATTTAAACGCAAAATTAGTGATAATTTGTTTTACCTTTGTCGCGTAATTTTATTTTATGTCGGATACGCTTGTTATTATACCAACTTATAATGAAAAGGAAAATATTGAGGCTATAATCAGAGCCGTATTTTCACAAGAAAAACAATTCGATGTATTGGTTGTTGATGATAGTTCTCCGGACGGAACAGCAGCTATTGTGACCAACTTACAAAGCAAATTTTCTAATTTATTTTTAGAAGTCAGAAAAGAAAAAAACGGATTAGGAACTGCGTATATTCACGGATTTAAATGGGCAATTGCTAATAATTATGAATATATCATTGAAATGGACGCCGATTTCTCTCACAATCCGAATGATTTAATTCAATTGTATAATGCTTGTACAGAAAATGGAGCCGATTTTTCAATAGGATCAAGGTATTTGAATAATAAAATTAACGTAATTAATTGGGATTTTAAACGTTTATTTTTATCCTATTTTGCTTCTAAATATGTGAGATTTATTACTAAAATTCCTATTTATGATACCACTGCGGGATTTGTTTGTTATAAAAGAAAAGTATTGGAAAATATAGAATTGGATAAAATAAAGTTTGTGGGTTACGCGTTTCAAATTGAAATGAAATTTAAAGCTTGGAAAAGAAAATTTAAACATAAGGAAGTTTCTGTTATTTTTACCGACCGAAAAAAAGGAACATCAAAAATGAGCGGTTCAATAATTTCTGAAGCCGTTTTTGGGGTTATAAAAATGCGATTTGAAAGATTGACAAAATAAAAGAAAAGGAATATGAGTTTAGTGTTAATAAAAAATGCCCGTATAGTAAACGAAGGAAAAATAATTGATGGTGATGTGCTGATAGATGGAGAGTTTATTGTGGATATTGATACTTCAATTAGCTCAAAATCGGCAGATACCACAATTATTGACGCTGAAGGAAAATATTTAATTCCCGGTTTAATTGATGACCAGGTTCACTTTCGCGAGCCGGGACTAACGCATAAGGCAACTATTGAAACCGAAAGTAAAGCTGCCATTGCTGGTGGTATTACTTCATTTATAGAAATGCCCAATACCGTACCGCAGGCCACCACACAAGAACTGCTTGAACAAAAATTTGAAATTGCCTCAAAAACATCTTACGCCAATTATTCATTTATGATTGGCGGCACAAATGACAATTTAGAGGAATTGTTAAAAACAAATCCTGCGAATGTTGCAGGCATAAAATTGTTTTTGGGTTCCTCAACAGGAAATATGTTGGTAGATGACGAAAAAGTGTTGGAAAAAATATTTTCTTCAACAAAAATGCTCATTGCTGTTCATTGTGAAGATGAAGCTACCATAAAGGCCAATCTGGAAACTTATTTAAAAGAATATGGGGAAGATATTCCTGTGAAATTTCACCCTAAAATTAGGAGTGAAGAAGCTTGTTACCTGTCATCTTCCAAAGCTGTTAAACTCGCCAAAAAAACTGGTGCGCGATTGCATGTTTTTCATGTATCAACCGCTAAAGAAACAGAACTTTTCTCTCATAAAGGACCTTTAGAAAAAAAACAAATTACTGCTGAAGTTTGTGTGCATCATTTGTGGTTTGACGAAAGTGATTATGAAAGTAAAGGAAATTTAATAAAATGGAATCCCGCAATAAAAACAGCACAGGACAAAGAAGGATTGTTGAAAGCTTTGCTTGATGATAAAATTGATGTTATCGCCACAGATCACGCACCACATACAAAAGAAGAAAAAGAACAAGTTTATACAAAAGCGCCAAGTGGCGGACCAATGGTACAACATGCTTTACCAGCGATGTTAAGAATGTTTCAAGAGGGAAAAATTTCCATTGAAAAAATAATTGAAAAGATGTGTCACAATCCTGCAAAAATTTTCAAAATTGAAAAAAGAGGATTTATCAGAAAAGGATATTATGCCGATTTGGTTTTGGTTGATATTTCTTCACCTTGGACAGTTACCAAAGACAATATTTTGTATAAATGCGGCTGGTCTCCTTTTGAAGGAACTACCTTTTACGCAAAAATTACACATACTTTTGTAAATGGGCATTTGGCATATAAAAACGGTAAATTTAATGACAGCATTAAAGGCAAAAGATTATTGTTTAATAAAACAAATGAAAAAAATTAGTTACTTTATTTTTTTAAGTATTTTTTTTATGGCTTGCACCAGCAACACCATAATTAAAAAACCTGACCATTTAATTCCTAAAAATCAAATGGTGGATTTGATAACCGATATGCTTATTGCTTCAGGAGCTGAAAATATTAAAAATATCAATCTTGAACGCAATGTGAATTATTTTCCTTTGGTTTTTGAAAAATACGGAATAGACAGCACACGTTTTAAAGAAAGTAATTATTACTATACTTCGCGCATTGACGACTATGAGCAAATCTTACAAAAAGTTGATGAACGCCTTAAGGCACTGAAAAAAGAAATAGATGATAAGATTAAATTACAGGATTCCTTAAAAACGGACTCCTTAAAAAATCTAAAGCTAAAATTTAAAAAAGCACCTCAAAATACTCCCAAAGAAGAATAAGCATTTATTGCATGTCCTTTTTATAAAGCTCGCATACACTTTTTAGAGTTTCGGAAATGGATTCAAAACTAAAATTTAATTCCTTTTGTATTTTTTCTGAAGAATAATACCCTTTATCATGAATGGATTTTGAGGTTTGTTTGGTAAATTCCGGATGTTTATTGGTAAAAATAGATTTCAATTTTTCCAACCTCCAACCAATAGCGCCCATTAATTTTGTGACTTTTATAGTGGGCAGATTTTTTTCTAAATTATGGGCTATTTGATAAAATATATTTTTAAAGCTGCTGTTTTCGGAAACAAGAATATAACGTTCGTTTTCTATGTCACTTTTCATAAGCAAAAGCATCGCTTTTACTACGTCATTTACCGAAACAAAACCGGTAACACCTTCGGTATAAAAAGGAAATTCCTTGTCTATTTTAGAAAATATAGTACCCGAGCCTTGATGCCAAAAACCAGCACCTAAAATTACTCCAGGATTTACAATTACAACAGGCACACCTTCTTGTGAAGCACGCCAAACCTCCATTTCTGCACCATATTTTGTAATGGCATATTCGGAGCTTTCTTTATCAATAATCCAATCGTTGGCTTCATTCATAATTTCATTATTCGCCGATTTTTCAATAGTGGCAATGGAACTTACAAAGCATAATTTTTTAACCTTTTTGGCAATACAAAAATTTACAATATTTGATGTGCCTTCAATATTAATTGTGTACATCGCATTGTAATCTTTTGGATTGAAGGAAACCAATGCTGCCGAATGATAAACTTCTGTTACATCTACAAAGGCTTCTTCCAACGAAACGATATCAGTAATATCGGCCTCTATCCATTTAATTTTTTGAAAAAGCGACTCATATTCCTCCGAAAAATAACTGAATACCCTTTTTACAGCCTGTAAATCGCTGTTTTTTCTATGAATTGCTTTTATCGCATCATTTTCCAAAGAAAGCTGATACAATAAATGCGAGCCCACTAAACCTGTTCCGCCGGTGACTAAAATCATAAAACGAATGTATAAAAAATGTTTGTCTCTATCACAAAAACATCGCTTTAAAAAACCAATCCCTAAAAGCAGGTTCTAACAAGTAAAATTTTATCTTTGCTAAAATTTAAAATTTTGAAGATGAATTTTGTTGAAGAACTGCGTTGGAGAGGTATGTTACAAGATATAATACCTGAAACTGAAGAATATTTACTAAAAAATAAAACAACCGGCTATATTGGATTTGATCCTACAGCCGATTCATTGCATATTGGAAGTTTGGTGCCAATTATTTTGTTGATGCATTTTCAACGTGCAGGCCACAACCCAATTGCCTTGGTTGGTGGCGCAACGGGAATGGTTGGTGATCCTTCAGGAAAATCGGAAGAACGCAACTTATTGGATGAAGAAACTTTAAACAAAAATGTTGCCGGTGTAAAAGCGCAATTGGCACGTTTTTTAAATTTTGAAAGCTCTACGGAAAATGCTGCCCAATTGGTGAACAATTATGATTGGATGAAGAAGATTTCATTAATTGAATTTGTGCGTGACATTGGTAAGCACATTACCGTGAATTACATGATGGCAAAAGATTCGGTGAAAAAACGTTTGGATTCCGATTCGCAAACAGGAATGAGCTTTACTGAATTTACCTATCAATTGTTTCAAGGATATGATTTTTACCATTTATACAAAGAAAAAGATTGTAAACTTCAAATGGGAGGTTCCGATCAGTGGGGAAATATTACTACAGGAACAGAATTAATCAGGAGAAAAGCGCAAGGAAAAGCGTACGCTATAACTTGTAAATTAATTACCAAGGCCGACGGCTCAAAATTCGGAAAAACTGCCAGCGGAAATGTTTGGTTGGATGCAAAAAGAACTTCCCCTTACAAATATTACCAATATTGGTTAAATTGCTCGGATGAAGATGCTGAAAGTTATATTAAAATTTTCACGTTTTTAGATAAAGAAACCATTGAAATCTTAATTGCTGAACATAAAAAAACACCTCATTTGCGTATTCTTCAAAAGAAAATAGGGGAGGAAGTGACCATCATGACACATGGAAATGAAGCTTATGAAAATGCCATTAAAGCATCAAATATGCTATTTGGAACAATACAAGGAAGTTCTACTGTTTCTGGAAATTTAACTGCAAAAAGTCATATCTCCGATGATTTAAAAACACTGGATGAACAAACATTTTTAGATGTTTTTGAAGGCTTGCCTCAAGCTGATATTGAACGTTCAGTTATTGAAAACGGTCTGGGAATTGTTGCCGCATTTGCAGATTATGGTTTTTTAAAATCGAATAGTGAAGTGCGCAGGGCTTTAAGTGAAAATTCAATTTCAGTAAATAAAGAAAAAGTAACAGAAGATTTTGTAATTACTGCCAATGATTTAATTGCCGATAAATTTGTGTTGTTACAACGCGGCAAAAAAAGTTATTTTCTATTAAAGGCGGTTTAAAATATTAAATAGTTGCTTTTTACACAAATTTATAATGTATTAATTTGCTCATTATCAATAAATTATATTTTTGTTTTGTGCTAAAATCTTGCACTTGAAAAAATTTCAAAAAAAATTGAATGAAATGATTATTAAAGAATTAAACGGAATAAAACCAATTTTTGGAAAAGATTGTTTTATAGCGGAAAACGCCGTAATTATTGGAGAAGTGATTATGGGAAATCAATGCAGTATATGGTATAATGCCGTTATTAGGGGCGATGTTCATTACATAAAAATGGGCAATAAGGTGAATGTTCAAGATGGTGCTGTAATTCATGCAACTTATAAAAAATCTCCAACAAATATTGGAAATAGTGTCTCAATTGGACACAATGCCATTGTTCATGGATGCACAATACACGACAACGTGTTGGTGGGTATGGGAGCCATTATTATGGATGATTGCATTGTGGAAAGCAATTCCATCATCGCTGCTGGAGCAGTGGTCACAAAAGGAACCCACATTAAATCTGGCTGTATTTATGCCGGGATACCTGCAAAAAAAATAAAGGACATTAGCGAGGAATTAATTTCAGGGGAAATAAACAGAATTGCCGACAACTATGTTAAATATGCGGGATGGTATCGATAGGGACAGGTCTCGACCTGTCCGTTCTAAAAATTTAAAGTGAAAAGAGCCCATCGGCTACGCTCAGAGTAAAAAGAGGGAAGTTCAAAAAGAGAAGAGAATAAAGAGAAATGACTGAACGAAAAAAATAAATAAACTTAACAAATTTAAAAGTTGAAGAGAAATAGAAATTAAAAATCTAATTTTTCAATAGTAAAGTTTACGGAAACATCGTTTAAAATATCCTCTAACACTTTGGTTTCCAAATTGGTGTAAAATTGATGATGACTTTTTGTTGTTGAGGTTGAAAGTAAGTTGTGTTTTTCTAAAATGGCTTTTGTTTGTCTGGCAACCGCTTCACCAGAATCAATTATAGTTATGTTTTCACCTATTATTTTTTTAATTTGAGGAATTAAATAAGGATAATGGGTGCAGCCCAATACCAAATGATCAATATTAAAGTTTAACATGGGTTTTAAATAGGTTGAAAGCAAATTGTTTAATTCCAGAGAATTCAATTTTCCTTCTTCAATTAAAGAAACCAGCCCTTCGCCGTTCTGCTCAATTGTGGTCATGTTTTTGGTATATTCCTTGGTTGTTTTTTCAAATAATTTACTGGTTAAAGTTCCTTTTGTGGCTAAAATACCGATAGCACCAGTTTTGCTTAAAAGGGCTGCGGGTTTTATAGCGGGTTCAATGCCAATAAAAGGAATTGAATAATTTTCTCTTAAATAATCAATAGCATTGGTAGTGGCAGTATTGCACGCAACTATGATTAATTTGCATCCCTTTGAAATCAACAATTCGGTATTTTTAATGCTTAAAGCAATAATTTCTTCAGAAGATTTTTCACCATAAGGTGCATTTTTACTGTCGGCCAAATAAATGGTGTTTTCATTTGGAATCAGTTTTACCACTTCTTTCCAAATGGAAGTTCCTCCAATTCCTGAATCAAATATACCGATGGGTTTGTTTTTCATTAGAATAAAAGTAAAAAAAAATCCCGCATTGCGGGATCTTTTTAATAAAAGTTTAATTACTTAAGGCCTAATTTTGTTTTTACTGCTGGCAATAAGTCGGTTCCGTTAGCTACAATTAATGTTGAAGCTTCTAAAACATAGGTAAAACCTTGTGCTGTGGCAACTTCATCAATTGCTTTTTTTGCTTTTTCCAAAATAGGTTTTAAAATTTCATTTCTTCTTTTTGTAATGTCTTCTCTTGCAACTTGGGAAGCTTGGTATAAATTTTGTTGGTCTTTTTGAACTTCAGCGCTTCTTTGTTGGTTCACTTCATCAGTTTGAGAACTTGCTTCAGCATCATATTTTTTTAGTTTTGCTTCCAGCTTAGCTTCTTCTGCTTTTAACTCAGTTTCATAAGTTTTGCTTAATTTTTCAATTTCAGCATTCATTGTTTTTGTCTCTGGCATAAGGCTTATTAACAAATCAGTGCTAATATGGGCAATTTTAGTTTGAGCTTGCAAAGTGTTAAATCCCACAGTAACTATTGCAATTAATAATAAGGTTTTTAAATGTTTCATTTTTTGATTGTTGTTTAAATTAATTATTTTGTTTTTTTTCTTCTTGGGCTTTCTTGGCCGCTTCAATTTCTTCTATTCTTTGTTGTCTTTTTTCTTCAATAGCCTTTTTTTGTTCTTCTCTTTTCTTCAGTTTCTCGGCTTTTTGATCTTCAATTTTATTTTTTAACGCTTCTTTTTTTGCTTCACGGTCATCTATCTTTTGCTGTAATACTTCATTATTTTTTTCAGTATTGATTTCCGTATTATTTTCATTATTTTCTATATCATTATCGACTTTGGATGCTTTCTGATTTTGTTTTTCTTTTAAGACATCTATCTTTTTAGATCTTGTAATACTGTTCAGCACCAATTCACTAATGTCAAATTCCTTATTGGTGTACAACATAAGTAAAGAACTCGACTTATCCATTACAAAATCAAATTTCCTTTTTGATGCAATATCTTGAACTGCATTATACACAATATCCTGAATTGGCTTTACCAATTGTTGCCTTAAAAAGAACAGATCACCATCTGTGCCAAAATGGGCAATTTGTAAATTTTTTAAATCCAGTTCCTTAATCTGAATATCTTCCTCTTTTTCTTCTATTAACGCTTTTGTCAGGAGCGCTTTTTCATTATTTAATGCAACTTTTAAAGATTCAATTTCCTTTTGTTGTTGCTCAATATCATTTTGCCAAACTATTGCTTTGGCATTAATTTTTGATTGGGCTTCCATATATTCAGGAATATTTTCTAAAATATATTCCAAATCAACAAATCCAATTTTTTGAGCTTTTTGTGCATTTGATGAAAAGCTCAAAATTAAAAACGCCAATAAAAAAATTTTCTTTATCATAACTAAAATGTATTTAGAAAAAACCGTGCCACTTAATTATTCATACGCAAATATAACTTTTTTTAGTTAAAATTGTTGTCCAATTATGAAGTGAGTTTGCCAACCTGATTTTGTTGTTTGTCCCGGCAATGGGTCAAATCCGTTTGCAAAGTCAATTCCTAACAATCCGAATGCAGGCATAAAAATTCTCAAACCAAATCCAGCTGAACGTTTTAACACAAAAGGATTAAAGTTTTCAAATCCATCATACGAGTTACCTGCTTCCATAAATCCTAGAACATAAATAGATGCTGATGGTTTTAAAGTAATTGGATATCTAAGTTCCATTTGGAATTTGTTATAAACTGTACTTCCATCAATAGGTGATAATCGTCCGTTTTCATAACCTCTTAATGCGATGGTTTCCCTACCATCCAATTGATAGGAAGCCATTCCGTCTCCACCAACAAAGTATCTTTCAAAAGGAGAATCACCTAATTCCTTATTGTAATTTCCTAAGAAACCAAATTCAGCATTTGACATAATAACTAATTTTTCTGTTAAAGCAGTGTACCATTTTCCTTTGAAATTTACTTTATAATACTCAAGCCATTTGTATTTTTCAGCAAGATCAATATTTGTGTAATCTTTATTATCTACTAAGGAGTAGGGGAATGTTACTTTCGCACCAATGCTAAAATCAGAACCATAAGTTGGAAAAACCGGATTTGAACCAGCCGAGCTTCTTCCTAAAGTAATATTATAAGCTAAATTATTTAAATTACCATTGCTTAAGGTTAGGTTTCCAATGTTCATCCCATATTCTTTTAGGTCATATAATTGGTAGCTGATACTTTGAGACAGGGTAAAATAATTATCCGGCCATTTTAAACGTTTTCCTAATCCAACAGTAAGGCCAATAATATTTAAACGTTGGTCTTTATCAACTTTATTGGAGCTGGGATCATATCTAAATTGTTTTGAATTGTAGATTGAAAACGACAATGATTGCGGTTTTTTGCCACCCAGCCAAGGCTCGGTAAATGAGAAACTTGACGTGGTATAATACCTACTTTTTTGAAGTCGTAATGCTAGTGTTTGTCCATCGCCCATTGGAAGTGGTTTATAAGCCTTTTTGTTAAATAAATTTTTGGCAGAGAAGTTGTTGAACGACAGTCCTAAAGTTCCAATAAATGAGCCACCGCCGTAACCACCCTGTAATTCTATTTGGCTGGAACCTTTTTCTGCAACGGTATAATCAATATCAACGGTTTTGTCTTGATAATTTGGGTCTAAATTGGGCGTTATTGCTTCCGCATCAAAAAAGCCTAATTGTCCAAGTTCCCTAATGGTTCTGATAATATCACTTTTACTATATAAATATCCGGGCTTGGTTCTAATTTCTCTATAAATTACATGGTCGTTAGTTCTGTCATTTCCATTAACGGTAATTTTTTTAATTCGTGTTGGTGCATCTTCATAAATTCTTATTTCAACATCAATAGAATCATTGCTAATTCTTGTTTCAACAGGCATTACCCTAGAAAAAAGATATCCGTTATCTTGATATAAAGTAGTAATGTCTTCAGAATCTGGTTTTCCTGTACCAGAAACTCTTTCTTTTAATACTTTGCCGTTATAGGTATCTCCTTTTTCAATTCTTAAAATGCTTTTAAGTTGTTGGTCTGTATATTTGGTGTTTCCTAAAAACCGAATATCGCCGAAAATATATTTTTTCCCTTCTTCAACTTTTATGTCTAAGCTTATAGTATTGTCTTTGTTATAAGTTAAAGAATGATCAATAACTCTTGCATCTCTATAGCCTTTTTCACTGTATGAGGTTACAATATTTTCTAGATCTTCATTAAAATCAGCTTCAATATATTTTGATTTTTTCCAGAATCGCCCAAGAAAAGATCTTTTGGTTTTTTTCAAGGATTTTCTGAGCTTTTTATCACTAAAAGCCTTATTGCCTTCAAAATCGATGTCCTTTATTTTTATTTTATCTCCTTTATCGACAAAAACCAACATATTAACGGTATTTACACTTGAGGTATCTGGTTTGATATCTAAAGTAACCTTTGCTTTTAAATAGCCTTTTTCCTGATATTTCTTTTTGAAATAATTTTTTGAAGTTACCATTAGGTTGTCGGTTAACATGGCTCCTTTTTTAAGTTCGGTGTCTTTTTGCAAATCTTTTGCCTTGCTTTTTTTAACGCCTTTTATGGTAACATTGTTAAGTTGCGGCAATTCCGTAACTTCAAATTCAAGATAGGCAACATTCCCGTCAATTTTGGAAATATATACTTCTACATTGCTGAATTGTTTTGTTTCGTACAATTTTTTAATGGCACTTGTTAATTTATCGCCGGGAAGTTTAATTTCCTGGCCAACAATTAAACCGGTAAATACTTTTACGGTTTCTTCTTCAAATTTTTGAAGTCCTTTAACTGTAATTCCGCCAAGTTCATAATTGGTGTCTTTAACAAAAAGATTGTTTGTTTTTAAAGGAGTTATGGTATCGTTAACAATGGTATCGTTGACAATGATATCTTTAATTATGGTGTCGTTAACAATGGTGTCGTTAACAATGATATCTTTAATTATGGTATCCTTAATTATGGTATCATTTTTTGTTTGGATATTTTCTGAATTATTTTTTGGCAGTTCTTGCGCTGTAGCGGCATTAGTTGATAAAATAATTGTAAAAAGAAATAGCGTAATTTTAAGTTTAT